>MHDW01000183.1:0-1206 GCA_001803645.1 Nitrospirae bacterium GWC2_42_7
TGGCAATCTCATGGGCCAAGACTTTTGCAAGAGGCTCAAGGAAAAGACAAACAATGATAACAAACATAGACAAACTAACAGACAGCGGCTGCCCGACAGCCACGAAGGACAAGATCTGCCGTTCCCGCGGCGGAGAATCCTGCGCCTTTGACGGCGCGATGATCGTGCTTCAGCCTATTGCTGATACTGCTCATATAGTCCACGGGCCTATCGCCTGCTGCGGCAATACATGGGAAGGCAGAGGCACGCTTTCGTCAAAGGGCGATCTCCACAAAATGGGTTTCACAACAGATATGAACGAGATAGACATTGTCTACGGATCAGAAGACAAACTGTACAATGCTATTGTCAAAACTTATGAAGCTGTAAAACCAAAGGCAATATTTGTTTACTCCACCTGCGTAAGCGGTCTTATAGGCGAGGACTTGGATGCTATATGCAGGAAGGCTGAGACTGCGCTTGGAATCCGGGTAATCCCTGTGAATGCACCCGGCTTTGTTGGTCCCAAAAACCTCGGCAACAGGATAGCTGGAGAGGTCTTGCTGGATTATGTGATAGGGACAGGAGAGCCGCCGGAAAATCCTCATTCCGGAAATCATAACTCCCCCTATCCCCTTGGGAATCATAACTCCCCTTTTTCCCCTCTTATCTTAAGAGGGGATGCCGAAGGCAGGGGCGTTACTCTTAAGAGCAAACCTCAAGGAGTGATAAACCTCATCGGTGAATATAACATCGCAGGAGATATGTGGCTCGTTGAGCATGTGCTCAATGCTGCCGGGATAAGGATCCTTTCAAGGATCACAGGCGATTCGTGTTTTGAAGAAATAACATACGCACACAAGGCAAAGCTGAATGTTGTTGTCTGCAGCAGGGCATTAATAAATGTTGCGAAGGAAATGGAGAGAAAATACGGTATTCCCTATATTGAAGTCTCTTTTTTCGGAAAGACAGAGATGTCGAAGGCGTTAAGAGCTATCAGCTGTCAGCTGTCAGCCGTCAACTACCAACTGTCAGACAAAATTGAAAAAGTGATTGCGATTGAAGAACAAAAGCTCAATGACAGGCTGAGACCATACGAACATCTCAAAGACAAGAAAGCCGTGCTTTATACTGGTGGGGTGAAGAGCTGGTCATTTATATCAGCCCTGGTTGACCTCGGAATAGAAATAGTTGCAGTCGGAACTAAAAAAAGCACATTCGAAGACG
>MHDW01000183.1:1276-14234 GCA_001803645.1 Nitrospirae bacterium GWC2_42_7
TTGTTGCCGGTGGGAGGAACCAGTACCTTGCAATAAAAGAAGGATACCCATTTGTGGACGTTAATCAGGAGAGACACACTGCATATGCAGGATATGACGGACTTGTGAATCTGGCGGAGGAGATAAGCAACAGTATAAGATTTTACGAACGTCATTGCGAGGCACAAAGTGCCGAAGCAATCTCAAAAGAGGACGGGCTGCTTTGTAGAATTTCCCCTGATCAGAAGGACGAGATTGCTTCACCTTCGGCTCGCAATGACAAACAAGGTAAAGATGTCTCAATTAATCCGTTAAAACATTCTCAATCCATCGGCGCTGCAATGGCCTTTCAGGGAATACACAATGCAATACCAGTTATACATGGAGCGCAGGGCTGCACTTTCCTTGGAAAGGTCCTACTGACAAAACATTTCAGAGAGCCTATCGCTCTTGCCAGCACAAAGATCTTTACTGAAGATGTTGTAATGGGAAGCCATGAGAACGTTATAGAAGTTGTGAAAGGTTTTATAGAAAAAAATAGTCCTGACATTATCGGCATCCTGACTTCAGGGCTGTCAGAGGTTAAGGGTGATGATATATCAGGTGTTATAAAACAATTCACGATTAACAATTCACGATTAACAGTCTTGCATGTCCCTACCCCCGACTTTGAAGGAGGTCTTGAGACAGGCTATGCAAAGGCAGTTGAAGCGGTCCTTGAAATTGCGGGATGTGGAGATAACGCCCCCTCTTATCCCCCTCTTAAATTAAGAGGGGGAAGGGGGTGTTATGAACCCCGAATTCCGCAATTGATTAACATTCTTGCAGGGCCGCATTTGTCACCTGCAGACTTTACTGAATTACGGGATATCATTGAATCCTTCGGATTAAGGCCGATAATCCTTCCTGATCTTTCAGCGTTGGACGGCAGCAGGCAGGGAGTATCAGCCCTCGCGACCGGAGGCACTACAATTGATGAGATAAGAGCCATGAGTTCCGCGCAGTTTACTCTCGCGATCGGAATGAGTATGGAGGCCCCGGCGCAGAAATTAAAAGACCGGTTCGGGATCGAATATAAAATAATTGAAAGCATCTCCGGACTGAAAGATAGTGATATGCTCATGGAAACGCTCTCTATGCTCAGCAGCAACCCTGTCCCGTCACGCTATGTGAGACAGCGTAAAATTCTGCTTGATGGGATGAGAGACGCGCATTTCTTCTTTGGCAGTAAAAAGATATGCCTTGCCCTTGAGCCGGATCTGGCTATACAGACATCACGGCTGCTCGAAGAAATGGGAGCCTTGACAGCGCTCGCAGTCGTGCCCCAGTTCAGTTCAGCCTTGAGCAGCATCAGGGCAGAGGAGATAATAGTAGGCGATCTTTCAACCTTGCCGGCTGATTGCGATCTCATTATTTCAAATTCTCATGCTGCTGATACTGCAGAACATCTCAATATTCCATTGTATCAGCTCGGCTTCCCTGTATATAAGGTCCTGGGGAAAACAGCGCAGGTCTCCATAGGCTATAGGGGAAGTCTTTGTCTTGTCAACGAGATCGCCAATGCATTTGGATGCAGGCACTGAACAAATATACAGAGCATATAACTTAACAAGGAGGTGCATTTATGAAGATAGCCTTTGCAACAACAGACGAGTTGAATGTTAATGAACATTTCGGAAGGTCTGGGAAATTCGCCATTTACGAATTAACAACAGATGGCTACACATTTGTTGAGACCAGAAGATTTGCAGAAGGCCGCGACACTGAGATCGAGGAAACAAAAGGCATGGGCTCGATACATGATAAAAAGGTCGAAAGCAAAGTTGACAGACTCTCTGATTGCAAGATCATCTATCTGACCGAGATCGGCGGGCCATCTGCAGCAAGGCTGATAAAAAAGGGCATCATGCCGGTGAAGGTCAAAGAACCAGTCTCTATCGAGGACTCTCTGGCAAAGCTCTTCGAAAAAGTTAAGGCATCGCCGCCGCCATGGCTGAAAAAGGCAATGATGAAAGAAAGTAGTTAGTAGTCAGTAGTTAGTAGATAAAAACAGGATAGCAGTGACCTAATTCCCCCTTAGGAAAGGGGGAATATTTAAAAAAAGGAGAAAGCAAAATGAAAATGTTAAGGGCGTTTATAAGACCGGAAAAAGAACAGGAAGTGGTATTGGCACTGGAAGGTGCAGGGTTCCCGTCTCTCACAAAGATGCCGGTATTCGGCAGGGGAAAACAGAAAGGACTGCAGATTGGGCCGGTCCATTACGATGAGCTTCCAAAGACACTTATCATGATGGTAGTTGATGATGAAGACACCGGGAAGGTAATAAACATTATCCAGGAAAAGGCAAAGACAGGCTTTATAGGCGACGGCAAGATATTCGTCAGTCCAGTCGACAACGCCTATACTGTCAGAACTGGTGAGGCTGTGCTATGAAAGAGATAACCGCGATCATAAGAAGGGACAAACTCCCTGTAACAAAGAATGCGCTTGACGAACTGGGATACCCTTCACTCACTATTCAGAGCGTCGAAGGAAGAGGAAGACAGAGGGGTGCAATGTGTGCAGAGATGGACTCTGAAATGCCGGACAGCTACTGTACGGCTGTAAAGCTGAAGTCCACTCCTTCGTCTTATGCCCTTGAGCATACGCTCCCGAAGGTGGCCCTTTTCGTTCCCAAGAGGATGCTTACGATAATCGTGCCTGATGATGTTGTCACAAAGGTCATAAAAGCGATCATCAAGGTAAATAAGACCGGCAGGAACGGGGACGGAAAGATTTTTGTCTCACCGGTTGAGGGCGCTTTGCGGGTAAGGACAGCTGAGAAGGATGGAGAGGCGATAACGTAAATTGTAGGCACAATTCATGAATCTATTTCTATGTGTTGAGATACCCTCTCCCTTGAGGGGAGAGGGATGGGAGAGGGTGACTGACAGTTGAAACAGAAAGAGAACACCCTCCCCTTCATCCCCTCCCCTCAAGGGAGGGGGAAATAAAAAATTCCATCGGGTTCCAGAAAAGACCTAAAAGGGAGGCAATATGCCAATTACAGGACATACAAGGGGCGGACAGACATGGACGCCGAAATTTATTGAATCAATTGATGTTGAAAAATGCATCGGCTGCGGAAGATGCTACAAGGTATGCAGCAGGGAAGTGCTTGAGCTTATAGAGAAACCTTTTGAAGGTGAAGATGAGTATGGCGATGACATGGGCAACAAGGTAATGTCTGTTGCGCATCCTGAAAACTGCATCGGCTGTGAGGCATGCTTGAGAACCTGCACAAAAAAGTGCCATATACATATAGAGATATAAGGATGTTATACGACAAAATTGTTGCCATCCTACATTAATGGCACAACTTATTCTTCCTTTGGCCGCTTAGCCTGTTGTTTTTCAAAGATTAATATCTGGCATTGCTATTGCAAAGTACTTATTAAATTAATCCGAAAGAGAGGTACAGGAAGATGGCAGATGAAAAAATATACAGGCCGGATGAGCGTATGAAGAGGCACCCGTGTTTTTCAAAAGAAGCGCATCATAAGTTCGGGAGGATCCATCTTCCGGTTGCGCCTGCCTGCAATATACAGTGCAGATACTGCATACGGAAATATGACTGCGCCAATGAATCACGGCCCGGGATCACCAGCAGGGTCATGCAACGTGATGAGGCTATGGAACGGGTCAGGGCTGTTGTTGATAGAAATGACAATATCAGTGTTATCGGCATTGCAGGACCTGGCGACCCTCTTGCAAACGATGCAACCTTCGAAACTATGTATGCGATTCATAAGGAATTTCCGGAGATCATACTCTGCGTTTCGACCAACGGGCTTTATCTGCCGGAAAAACTTGAAGAACTAATGAAAGCAGGAGTAAGAAGCCTTACTGTAACGATAAATGCGGTCACACCCGGAATGGCGGAGAAGGTATATTCATGGGCTTCATACAAAGGAAGACGATATACAGGAAGGGATGCGGCAACCCTCATTCTAAACAATCAGTGGAGAGGATTAACGAACGCGATCGATGCAGGTCTTATTGTAAAGGTTAATACTGTTTTTATCCCCGGGGTTAATGACATCGAAATTCCTCTGATCGCCTGGCATGCAGGAGAGAGAGGCGCAGATATCATGAATATAATGCCATTGATACCTCAGGCTGAATTTGAGGGGAGAGAACGGCCGTCACAGGAAATGATAAACAAAAAGCGCGCTGAATGCGAAAAACATATCCCCCAGATGACGCATTGCAGACAGTGCAGGGCAGATGCCTGCGGCATACTCGGTGAAGATAAAGATATGGAGCTTGAGACCCTGAATGCCAGAATTGGAGAGGAATACTGTGAGATGGTCTGATTATCACAATAAAAATAAGTGAGGTGCATATGTTTACAATGGCGATAGGTATTCTGGTCTTTAGCATTATTTCTGCTGCTTTCTCTCTCCTGGTTATCAGGAAATACGAGAGATTCGAAAAAGCAGAGATTATGAGTTATTTGCTGCTTTTTGTTTGGGGCGCCTTCCTGTTCGGGATGTATATAGCGCGGCCTTCAACAGGAATACAGCTTGTCAGTCTCTTCAGGTGAGGAACAACAATGGAACTATTCTTACATGAGAAAACAGAGCAAATGGAACGCTATAAACGGCAGTTGATGCTAAACGGCTTTACAGAAGAACATCAGGTGCGACTTTCAAATGCAACTGTACTTGTTGGCGGCATCGGCGGACTGGGAGGTACTGCAGCTCTTTATCTTGCTGCCGCAGGCATAGGAAGGATGGTCCTTGTTCATCGCGGAGATCTTACACTTTCGAACATGAACAGGCAGGTTCTTATGAGCGAAGACTGGATCGGACGCAGCAGGGTCATTATGGGAAAAAAGAGAATACTCGAGATCAATAGCAGCGTTCAGGTGGATATCCATGACAAATCCATATCTGAAGATAATATTGATATATTGCTGGAAGGAGCAGACATTGCTCTGTCAGCCCGTCCCAACTTTAAGGAGAGGAGAATACTGAACATGGCCTGTGTAGAAAATGGAATTCCGATGGTCGAAGCAGCCATGAACGGCATGGAAGCATATATGTTCAATGTCCTTCCCGGTATCACCCCCTGCCTTAACTGTGTATACCCTGCTGACGACCCTGAGTGGCTGGAACTTGGATTCCCTGTGCTTGGTGCAGTCTCCGGCACACTCGGATCCCTGATGGCAATAGAGGCAATAAAAATACTTACGGGCTTTGGGAAACCACTCACCTCCAACATGCTGATATTCAATCTGCTGGATATGCATTTTAGGGTTCTTAACATCCACCGGAACAAACATTGTTCTGTCTGCAGCCAATTATCACCCTCCCCTTTATCCCCTCCCCTCAAGGGAGGGGGCCTTTTTGAGCTATCCTCGCCCCTTGAGGCCTATGGCTCGGAGCCAACGGCTCATAGAGGAGAGGGGGTTTCTTCTTTCTTTGAACTCACCAGTAATCGGGACCGGCACAATGAAAGCTAAGGTCTATCTCATAGATGTTACAAACAGGGATGGTGTACAAACATCACGGATCCTTCTGCCAAAGCTGTCAAAGACCATGTTGAACATATATCTCGATGAGATGGGTGTCTTTCAGAGCGAGATTGGGTTTCCCACACTGAAGCATGAGATCAACTATATTAATGGCAATCTCGATCTTGCAAAGGCCGGCAGAATCAAAAAAATACATCTTGAAGGATGGTGCAGAGCAGTACCTGAAGATGTAATTCTTGCCTTTACTAATTGTCCGGACATGAAGAATCTTAATATATCAATGTCAACCTCAGATATCATGATACAGGGCAAGTTCCAGGGCAGCAAGACCTGGAAGGACATTGTCTCTTCAATGAGCGAAGCTGTCATGACAGCAAAAGAACTCGGGGCAAGGTCCATAGGAGTTAATGCTGAGGATGCCTCCAGAACTGATCTCAACAGACTGATAGATTGTGCTCTTGCAGCAAAGGAGGCAGGCGCTGATCGTTTCAGGTATTGCGACACTCTCGGGTGCGACGATCCAATCTCGATCTTTAAGCGGATCGAGGCCCTTGCACTGGCAACAAACATGGCACTGGAACTTCATTGTCATAATGACCTCGGCATGGCTGAGGCTGTCTCGTGCGCCGGAGCCCAGGGTGCGATCAAGGGCGGGGTCAATGCTTTTATCAACACAACCGTCAATGGGTATGGTGAGAGGTGCGGCAACTGTGACCTGGTTTCAACGATCCTTGCCTTAAAATATTCACATGGTCTGAGCAGGGAAGTGCAGCTGGACGAACAGATTAACCTCAGGGTTGCCTGGAAAATAGCTAAATATGCATCATACGCCTTCGGACTGCCGATACCTATCAATCAGCCGGGTGTCGGAGCCAATGCCTTTGCTCATGAGTCAGGCATCCATGCTGATGGGGCCTTAAAAAGCAGGCGCAACTATGAGCTTTACGATCCTGAGGATGTAGGCCGCGGAGAACCCGAACTTATGCAGACCGGGAGGATCATTACAACCGGGGAATATGGCGGCATAAAAGGGTTTCGTCACGTTTACGATGCGCTCGGTCTTCATTTTGAAAGTGATGAAGAGGCGCGAACCATACTCGAACTGGTCCAGCATGCAAATTTGCATACGCAAAAGCCCCTGACAGATGATGAACTGCGTCTGATAGCAGAACATCCTGATGCGGTGAGAAAAATACTGACAATGTCAGTGTAGGCAGCATTGGGTTGCTAGACAGATCGGGCATAAGATAAAGAAGTACAATCTCAACCCATAGACTTCAGAGATATCCCTTCCAATAAACAACGTCTTTGTGAGTCTCCTCCTTGACCCACTTAATTCATGAATTTCTCTGATGCGGGAAAAAAATACTTGAATGTATAAGAACTGAAGTTACAGACAATGGCACAGTGTCAGGAAAACAGAGATTATCAATCCTTTAAAACTTGAGGATTTCAAGAATTTTTTTAGCCGTATTTGAGAAATTTACGACTGGCTTATGAATAATATTGGTTAAGGGAAGATAACTCCCTGATCTCTCCTTAATTGCGCAAGGTTTTCTTTAGATATCAGGAACCTGTTAGAAAAAACCTTGTTCATCACCGAGATCAGTTGTCGGAATTTGTACGCATCATGGTGTGAGTCTCCCTTTAGTTCAGAGGCAAGCCAATTCTGCTCGTCGGATATGCGCAGCTCTACACCTAACGTATGCTGTTGGGTCTTCTTGCTGATCCGTTCCCGCATTTTATAGACCGGTGTGCCGGGGATCATGATCTCGTTAGTCTCCGCAGTGTAGTGGACCGGCAGGGAGAATGCGATCTTGCACTGGAACTTTCGATGCCCGACCGAAGAATGCGGGTTTTTGGCAGCGTTCACACTCAGGGTCTCATAGAACGTCCCGGCATTTGAGAAGATATCCTCTTCTGGCGGCATTTCATAACTGCCACCGCTCTCTGCAAGGCTGACCATCAGCCGCCTCACTGCTTCCTTCATGCTTTGCGGGCTCTCGAAGAGGGTCTGTGTGATCGAATGAGAAGTGATGTTCTCATGCAGGACAATTCCCCTCTTCTGCAACGCATGAAAAAGCTTTAACGTATCATCAATGTTCTTCAGGATGAACGTGATCGCCAATATATCAAAAATGCCATACGCCTCTCCCCCTACTTCTTTTGCGAGTTTGGTGAACATACTCTCAGGGCTCTTGAGCCTTGTCTTGATCTCAATTATATCAACAGACACTCCATCCCCGCTGTTGAAGACAAGGCAGCCCTCATTTTCATTGAACGTCATTGAGTCTTTTAATTTGTAAATGAACGTCGAGACCTTAACAAAGGCCCTCTTCGCCGATTCATTGTCAGGGATATTTTTTGCATTGTCCCAGCCATACCAGTACAGGTCGTCAAGGCTCTGTCCCTGCGCCTCCAGAAAAAAGCCGAGTTGTGCGTAATCATTGATATCCTGACTGTCCTCCTCCACTGACTTGATAAGGTATCCCATCTTCAGCATGGAACAGGCGACCTGCTGCCATGAAGCAGGGATGTCCAAGTCACTGCCTTTATAACCGTAGAAAACATGCGGATATCTCCGCGACGAAGCAAAAAGGAAAAGATGCCTGGGGTCTTCACTTATGACCTGCCGGAACTCGGTGCTCATAAGTACCGCTTCGATCTCCCCGATTGCATCCAGACATTGCCAGTACAGGCCTTCATTAGCGGACTGCAGTGCAGCAAGTTCTTCAAGTTGTTGACTCACAAAGGGAAAGAGCCAGTGGAGAAAATACCTGTAAACGCGCTCGATATATCTGTCTGCCCGTTCCTTCTCACTCTTATGGATTTCAGTGTTATCGAGTATATCAAACCCGCGGTTGCTCATCATCTTTGCTGCCTGAGAAAGGGCTGTTGCATAATCCCTTGCCGGCAGCAAATTAAAGGGGGTCATTTCGGTCCTGTCCAGGATCGAACCGAAAATCTCGTGGTGGAGTTCCTTGTTCGATTGCTTATCTTTCATATGAAATGCTCGTGTAAATACAGCTCTCAGACAGGTACATTACGCCCAAGTCCGCAAAACTTATACTTATTATAGCCTATGGAAAGTAATTAAAGGGGTAGAGGACAGAACAGCTTTCACCTGAAGAACAGTACCGTTGTCGGATAAGAAGACGGAGAGGGATTCAGCTCCAAACAAACGCAGTTTCGATAGGCATTAATTGTTGAAGATTTCTCACAGAAGAACCCCGCGTTGGCACTGTGTGATATAATTGTGATCAATACAACCAGGTAATATATATTTTTTAGAGGAGGAACTGAATGTCACAGGAAAAAAATATTCAGGATGAGATCGCAAAGGTTGCATATGAACTCTTTGAAAACAGCGGCAGGATGTACGGGTGTGAATTAGAAAATTGGTTGGCGGCAGAAAAGATTGTCATGGAGAAACTCGCAAGGGAAAAAGAGCAAGATGCTGATTTTATAGGTTCTACAAAAGAGAAGAAGGCATCAGGCAAAACCAAACCCAAAACATTGAAAACATCCCAAAAGGACCCCAGTAAATAGTTCACGGGTAAAATAGAGAGACAGGGTTATGACAAAAGGCCGCTATGGTGGTTCTGAGAATCGAAGAAGTCCGAGGTATGATAAAAGATTTCAAGTATTATTAGAATATGAAGGTAAAACACATGAAATTAGAACTATTGATATTTCAGAATACGGTGTTCTTATTCCAAAACGTATACCGCCACCCATAGGGACTCGCGTTAAACTGACCCTGACGATCAGAGATGAAATATCTACATTTGAGGGAGTCGTAATAAGGCATACGAAGTGTCTAGTTAATGGAGTAGAAACTATCGGTGCCGGGATCGATGTTTCTTCATCTGAGTATCAGGAGTTTGTGAAGGACAAGATATTAATTGCTTAGTTTAACTGAAAAGTCGCGCAGCGGTCAGCATGGAGCGATATGATATTTTCTTTTCTTATTATCTGACCTTTTCTTTGTTAAGCATCATCCACCTTTCAGGGTTCGGCAACGGTCTAAATCCTATTCCAGAATAGACCGAATGGGCATCTTGCGTGACAAGAAGCCACTGGTAAACGTTCTTGAGTTCAGGATTGTTCAGGGCGAATCGGATCATCTGCTGCGCTATACCTTTATTCCTGTGGTTCAGTTCAACATAAACATCCATTATGTATCCGAACCTGATTTTGTCACTGATCAGGCGCATATAGCCGACTTGTTCCTGTCCCAGATAGCAGCCAACCACCATAGTTGAGTTGACGGCTCCCTTATGAATTTCCTCTTTACTGATTCCCTGGGACCAATAAGTCTGAGACAACCACTTTTCCAGCACATCGAAGTCCAACCGACAGATATCATTGTCTATTTCGTACATACTATTGATTTTGGCTCTCATTCTTTATCCTTCTGTATGGCTTTCAATTTCGTCGGCATAACCAGCTAATAACGAATTTGTAATGTTAGTCAAATTTACCTCGATTTTCCAATAGTTTGCGCCAATAATAACTTATATTATTATCAGTTTTTTGAAAAGAGCTGATTTCAAGGGAATCTTCTTGCAAGAACTTTGTTATGCAATATTTCATAGATTCCAGAAAAAATAACTTACAATTTTGTAGCATTGCAACATCTTTGTAGTATTTCATCTCTCTGATTTCCTTACAAATCAAGTAGTTACTGCCTGGCATGGTTTTGGCTATTACCTAAAGAAGACAAGCGATGGATACTCTAAAAGAAAAGATAAAAGAAATGGAGAGGGAAGAAATAATCAATGCCCTCAAAGAATGCAACTGGGTCATGGTAAGAGCAGCGAAAAAACTCGGTATAACCGAAAGGATGATAGGGTACAAGATCAAAAAATACGGGCTAAGAATAAAGGAGGTGCAATGGATCAACGTTATACAGGAAAAAGAATCTAGCAAAAACTAAATGAAGTAAAAGCAGAGCGTTCTCTGCTGATCATAAGAAAAAAAGGAGAAATGAAATGAAAAAAGTAAAAAGAATTATTTTGGCAACATTAATGGCAGTAGGCATTTTTGCAGGCAGTGTTTCAGCAGAAGAGCCAAAGTTCTCCGGTTTTGCTTCAGTGGATACAATGAGCAACTATGTATGGAGAGGCATCAAGTTAAGTAACAGTTGGGTTTTACAGCCTTCGGTAGGTATTAGCTACGGTGATTTCAGCGCAAACGTATGGGCCAACTTCGACAAAGATGCTGCCGGACACAACCTGACGGAAACTGACTTCACAGTAAGTTACTCAAAGAGCCTGGGGAACTTCAAGCTTGGCGGCGGATATATTCTTTATACCTTTGACGGATACCAGGACACTCAGGAGGTATTTGCAAGCCTGGGCTACGATACTTTGCTTAGCCCGACACTGACTGTTTATTATGATTTCGACGAAGGCCAGGGCGCATTTGTGACCGCATCAGTCAGTCATGCGTTTGAGCTGCCGAAAGACATCAGCCTGAATCTCGGGGCATTGGCAAGCTACAACATACAAAATGGGATCATGGGATTAGACAGAGACGGCGATAAATTCAGCAATTTCTATAACGCAGAGGTGTCAACTGCGCTCACCATCCCGGTGACCAAGTCAATATCAGTCACTCCCAAGATGGCCTATTCTTTTGCGCTGAGCAACGACTCAAAGAATGCGATAGGGGCCATGGCTGATGATGGCCATCATGACATCTTTTATGGTGGAATTAATTTAACCTGGAGCTTTTAAAGGAGGAAAATATGAAAAAATCAATAGGCATAATAGTGGTCTTGATTGTAATGTCCCTGGCAGGCATGGCGCTTGCCGAGGAAACAGCTCCTATTGCTTCGCCGGTTGCTGAAGCTATGGCAGTTGAAGCGCCTGCACCAAAGATAGACACAGGTGACACGGCATGGATGATCGTTGCAACCGCACTGGTCATGCTGATGTCAATTCCCGGGCTGGCCCTCTTCTATGGCGGTCTGGCAAAACGCAAGGACTCTCTTAATACAATGGCGATGACCTTTGTAACGTTCTGTATAGCGAGCGTCCTCTGGGTCATCTATGGATATACTTTTACTTTCGGTCCGGATATCGGAGGTTTTATCGGCAGTGCAGAGAAACTGATGCTCAAAGGCGTTGGGTCAAACAGCATATCTGATCTTGCCAAGACGATTCCCGAGTATATCTTTATAGTGTATCAGCTGACCTTTGCAGCTATAACAGTTGCATTGGCAAGCGGTGCCTACATTGAGAGAATGAAGTTTTCGGCCTGGATCCTCTTTTCAATACTCTGGATGACACTTGTTTATCTGCCTGTTGCCCACTGGGTATGGGGCGGCGGGTTCCTCGCAAAACTCGGGGCACTGGATTTTGCAGGTGGTACAGTTGTCCATATTAATGCGGGTGTTGCTGCACTGGTTGGAGCTTTGGTGCTCGGGAAGAGAAAAGAAAAAGCTCTCCTTCCCGGCAACCTGACGCTTGTTGTTACCGGCGCCGGCCTTCTCTGGTTTGGGTGGTTCGGATTCAATGCCGGATCAGCCTTGGCTGCAAACGGAATTGCAGGGGCTGCCTTTATCAATACAAATACCGCAACTGCTGTAGCAGCTCTTTCATGGATGGTTGTTGAATGGATGCATTCAAAGAAACCGACAGTGCTCGGCCTTGCCTCAGGCGCAGTAGGAGGGCTTGTTGCAATAACACCTGCAGCTGGCTTTGTGAATATCACAGGCGCGATCGTGATCGGTATAGCTGCAGGAATTATCCCTTTCTTTGCTGTAGCGGTGATGAAGCGGAAACTCGGATATGATGATACTCTCGATGCCTTCGGCATACATGGAGTAGGCGGTACCATAGGTGCGGTCCTTACAGGGGTCTTTGCAGATCCGTCTATAAATGAACTGGGCAAGGGTCTTCTCTACGGAAATCCAGGGCAGCTGCTGACTCAGTTGATCGCAGTTGGAGCAACAATAGTTTACAGTGCAGTCATGACCCTTATCATCTTCATGCTCATCAAATTTACTGTTGGGCTGAGGGTTGATGTTGAAGATGAGATCATGGGACTTGATGAGAGCCAGCATGGCGAAAATGCGTATAACCTATAAAGCAAAAAAGCTCATGGCTCATGGTTTTTTACTATGAGCTATCAGCTAAGAGCTATGAGCTAATAAAGGAGAAAAGATGAAAAAGATAGAAGCGATAATAAAACCATTTAAACTGGATGAAGTAAAGGACGCACTCAATGAGATAGGCATTCAAGGTATGACCGTCACCGAGGTCAAAGGATTCGGAAGACAGAAGGGACATGTTGAGTTATACAGGGGAGCAGAATATGATATCGCCTTTATCCCTAAGGTAAAACTCGAAATAGTTGTCACAGACGCTGTTGCTGACAAAGTTGTATCAATGATCAGCGAAAAGGCTGCGACAGGAAAGATAGGGGACGGGAAGATATTTGTTTTATCAGTTG
>MHDW01000183.1:14283-15115 GCA_001803645.1 Nitrospirae bacterium GWC2_42_7
ACCGGTTTTAGCATAAATCTAAGCCCCCTTTTTTAAAGGGGGCTTAACCAAAACTTAATTATTGACAAAATAATCCAGCATTGGTTAAATATATTGCCAAAGGTGAACGGCAACCTATTGCCATGAAAAAAATTTCTACTGGAATAAAAGACCTCGACAATCTTATTGACTATGCTCATATAGGAGACAATGTAGTTTGGGAGACAGAGGCAGGCACCTCAGAAGAGATCTTTATCCATAATTTTATCACTGAATCCCTTGCTGAAAAACGCGATGTGATCTACGTAGGTTTTAACAGGTCTCCTCAGAGCATCCTGCTTAATCTTAACATTACAAAGAACCCTGAAAAACTCACTATCCTTGACTGTTTCACAACAGGAAAAGGCAAGAGCGACAGGGCCTTTCTGAAATTCTATGATTCAAAACACCCTGCAGGTCCTAAAGTCATTAAAGTTAACAGGCCGAACGACATTTCTTTTTTCAGCGAGACCATAAATGCGATCCAGGATAAACTTCCTGAAGGTGCAAGATATATCTTCGACAGCCTTACAGGAATGCAGGACCTTTGGGGAGATGAAAACAGCACACATAAATTTTTCACATACATGTGCCCAAGGCTTTATGACCTAGGCACTGTTGCTTACTGGATACTTGAAAAGGATGCTCACAGCCAGACATTCAAGGCCAATCTCAGGCACATAACGCAGGTTGTTCTGGAGCTTTACAAGAAAAAAGACAAATTATTTCTCAAGGCATTAAAGCTTGACGGAAGAACAAACAGAGAGGCCTTTAAGCCGCACTCTTACGAGATCGAAGACAATAAAATACTGAT
>MHDW01000184.1:0-834 GCA_001803645.1 Nitrospirae bacterium GWC2_42_7
CATCAGGGCTCTGGAATACGGAATGCCTCCGGCAGCAGGAGAAGGCATAGGCATAGACCGTCTTGTGATGCTGCTTACTAACTCCCAGTCGATCAGGGACGTTATCCTATTCCCGCAGCTGAAGCCTGAACAATAAATATAAATGCTGGATATACAATTTCTATGTTATTGATTAAAAAATCTCCCCTTACCACTTTTGGAATCATAACTCCCCCTTCCCCCTCTTATCTTAAGAGGGGGTGCCGAAGGCGGGGGCGTTACTTCAAAGAGGGGAATTACAACCCCCTTCATCCCCCTTTGATAAGGGGGAATTATTCCTCCCTTTGGCAAAGGGAGGCTCGGAGGGATTTTAAATAAATGAACCTTCCCTATCAGATATTTATAGCCCTCAGATATCTTAAATCAAAAAAGAAACATAAAGGCGTCTCAGTAACCACTGTCATCTCGATTGGCGGTGTTGCTGTAGGTGTTATGGCGCTTCTTGTTGTCCTGTCTGTTATGAGCGGATTTCATCAGGACCTCCAAAAAAAGATACTCGGCGCAAACGCCCATATCATTATCCGCGACTACAAAGGCTCGATGTCAGGTTATAAAGAGGTCACTGAAAAACTGAAAGAGGAAAAAGAAGTTGTGTCATTTGCTCCTTTTGTACTGGGACAGGTCATGGTCTCTTTCGGCAACAGAGCTCACGGAGTTTATATCAGAGGAATAGAGCCGGAGATCGAAGCAAAGACAACCGAAATACTTTCGAGCATCAAGGAAGGCAGTCTCAGTAAACTTTCAGGTGATGGGGAGATCCCAGGGATAATACTCGGGAAAGAACTTGCATCAAAT
>MHDW01000184.1:920-3021 GCA_001803645.1 Nitrospirae bacterium GWC2_42_7
GTTCAAAATAGTTGCCATATTCCAGATAGGCATGTTCGAATACGATTCAAATCTTGTGCTGACAGATATCAGGGAAGCACAGGATTTCTTCAGTATGAAAAATGAGATCTCAGGCATTGAACTCAGGCTTAACGATATTTATAAGGCAGCTGAAATAAAAGAACGTCTTCAGAACAAACTGGGTTTTCGATTCTATGTAATGGACTGGATGCAGATGAACAGGAATCTATTTTCAGCCCTCAAACTTGAAAAGTTCGCAATGTTCGTAATACTTGTCCTCATTGTGCTTGTGGCCTCGTTTAATATCATCAGCAACCTGATAATGAACGTCATTGAAAAAAGCAGGGAGATAGCAATATTAAAGGCTATCGGCGCAACAAGCAAAAGTATTATGGTCATCTTCATGCTGCAGGGGCTTTTCATAGGGCTTATAGGAACTGCCATCGGCCTGACAGGCGGTTATGCCCTCGGGTACATTCTTAATACATTCGAGATAATAAAACTTCCTGCTGATGTTTATTACCTGAGCCATTTACCTGTAAAAATGCAGTTATTCGATTTTATCACTGTATCTCTTTCAGCAATAATAATCAGCTTTCTTGCTACGATCTATCCTGCATGGCAGGCAGCAAAATTGAATCCAATAGAGCCACTGAGATATGAGTAAGCTTCTGGAAGGGATAAACATTAACAAGTCCTTCAAGACTGCCGCAGGGGAACTGATGGTCTTGAAGGATATAAATATCTCCTTATCCGAAGGTGAAATGCTCGGCATCATAGGAGCATCAGGCGCAGGCAAAAGTTCTCTTCTTTATATACTTGGTGCTCTAGATAAACCTACATCAGGGAATGTCCTGTTCCAGAATAAAGACATATCGTCTTTTGACGACAATTCCCTTGCAGACTTCAGGAACAAAAACATCGGTTTTGTATTTCAATTCCATCACCTTCTGCCTGAATTCAATGCCTTGGAGAATGTAATGCTTCCTGCATTGATAAGCGGAAGCCCTTTTGCTGAAACAGAAAAAAAAGCCCAGAAGCTTCTAGAAGACCTCGGTCTGGGACAAAGGATAAAACACCGTCCGGGCGAACTCTCCGGAGGAGAACAACAGCGAGTTGCTGTTGCAAGAGCCTTAATACAGAACCCGAAGATCGTTCTTGCAGACGAACCAACAGGGAATCTCGACACTTCAACCGGCAATGACCTCTTTCAGCTTTTTGTTGACCTAAATAAAAATAAAAAAATTACATTCGTGATAGTCACACACAACAAAGCCCTTTCTGACCGCTGCCACAGTGTTCTTGAAATGACAGACGGAAGTTTTGTATAAGCTGCATTTGACGCTTTCAGCCATTTCTGCAATAATTAATAAAGAATCATAAGGAAAAACAACAGATGAAACAAAAAAGAATACATCTCCTTAGCCTTCTATCTGTAATATTGTTTTTATTGTTGTCACAGACATCATTTTCTATCGAAAAAAAGCCTGTAAAGGTAAAAGAATCAGATAAGTGCAAAGTATGCGGCATGTTTGTTTCAAAATATACAAACTGGATAGCGCAGATCATCTTTAACGACGGTTCATATGCAGTCTTTGACGGGCCAAAGGATATGTTCAGATATTATTTGAACCTGTCAAAATACAATCCTTCGAAAAAACAGACTGATATTTCTGCGGTATTCGTAACAGAGTATTACTCAGCAAAGATTATGGAAGCGAATAACCTCTTTTTTGTTTTGGGAAGCGACGTATTAGGGCCAATGGGTTATGAGTTGATACCTGTGGCATCTGAACAGAACGCAAAAGAGTTTCTCAAAGACCATAATGGTAAAAAGATACTGAAGTTCGAGCAGATCACTTTAGAGGCTTTAAAATAATTGAGAAGGTCTTCTGTTTTTTTCATATTCTTAATATCGTGTTTTACAGTGATCTCTTTTCTCCTGATTAAATCTGGGTCTGATATCTCAAAGCACCAACTTATAACCAACGATATATCGGATATAACATCAGCCCTTAAATTAACTGACCTGACCCTTTTTTCAGACGCACGTTATACAAGACATCCTTCACAGGCAGACCTTTTTTCCGCATTCCAGGAC
>MHDW01000184.1:3121-6404 GCA_001803645.1 Nitrospirae bacterium GWC2_42_7
TATCTCCAACCGGTATAAATAAGAAATGAGTATAAACAGGCATTTCAACATCCTTGATTACACTCTTCAGTCCCTGTTAAGAAGAAAATTCAAGAATATCGGTATCATCATAGTATTCACTTTCGTGATCTTCATAACAGGTTCTGTGCTACTTCTCTCTTATTCTTTCAAAAAAGAAGCGATGCTAATGCTTAAAAACTCTCCTGAACTTATCATCCAAAAAACAATGGCAGGAAGGCATGAGCTGATCCCTGTTGGAATATCATCTGAGATCATGAAGATCCCAGGGGTTTCTAAGGTTGAGCCTCGCTACTGGGGATACTACTATGATTCTCTAATAAAGGCCAACTACACGATACTTGCTTCAGGAGAATCTTTATCCGCGAATAACCGACTGCTGAAAGGAAGATTGCCCGGCATTAATGAGAATAATACTGCAGCTATCGGAAGAGGCGTTTCTGAGGCCAGATTTCTCAATACAGACAGCAGTATTTCCATGCAGACAGCAGGGGGCAGGCCTATGGATTTCTGGATCACCGGGATATTCGAAGCAGATTCTGAACTCCTGACCTCTGATCTGATAGTAATAAGCAGAGCAGACTTCATGAAATTATTCGGCATACCAGAACAAATGGCTACAGACCTTGCTGTAACAGTAAGCAATGAAACAGAGACTGTTGTTATAGCAAAAAAGATACTTTCACAGTTTCCTGACACACGTCCGATTCTCAGGAGTGAGATCATCAGGACTTATGATGCTGTGTTCGGCTGGAGGAGCGGACTGATCTTAACACTTTTCTCAGGTGCGCTCATCGCCTTTATAATCCTTGCATGGGACAAGGCAACAGGACTCAGCGCAGAGGAAAAACAGGAAATTGGAATTCTGAAGGCGATCGGCTGGGAAACCTCTGATGTTCTTGAGATGAAGTTCTGGGAAGGACTTGTCATCTCTCTGACCTCTTTTCTGATAGGGATAATTCTTGCCTATATCCATATATTTTTCTTCGGTGCATCTATCTTCGCCCCTGCGCTTAAAGGCTGGTCAGTCATCTATCCGAATTTTAAACTTGCGCCGTACATAGATTTTTATCAGATATCGATACTAATGTCTTTAACTATCGTCCCATATATCGCCTCCACCATAATACCTTCATGGAAGGCCTCTATAACTGAACCAGATATTGTAATGAGAGGATAACCATGATAAGAACTGAGAACGTCACAAAATATTTCAACAGGAACAAGCCGGATGAGCTCGTCGCAGTCAGGGATGTTTCCTTTGAGATCAATAAAGGTGATTTTGCGGTATTCAAAGGGCCGAGCGGTTCAGGCAAGACAACCCTGCTTTCTCTGATAGGCTGTATGAGCAGGCCGACATCAGGCAGGGTCATAGTTGGAGACAGGGATGTCTCACGCCTTCCTGAGAGGTTCATGACAGAAGTCAGGAGAAACACCTTTGGCTTCATATTCCAGCAATTCAATCTTATCAGGGGCGTTACAGTTTGCGATAACGTAATGCTTCCCCTTTTCCCGACAGATATTAAACCTTCTGAATTGAGAAAAAGAACCGAGAATACGCTGGATAATCTTAACATGCTTAGGAGAAAAGATTTCCTTGTCCAAAAACTCTCAGGGGGAGAACAGCAGAGAACTGCAATTGCGAGGGCGCTGATAAACAACCCTGACATTATCCTTGCAGATGAGCCTACTGCACATCTTGATACTCATCTTTCAGAAGAATTCCTGTCAATGATGAAAAAGCTTCAGGAACAGGAAAAAACTATAATTATCGCAACCCATGACCCGCTTGTATATGAAAAAGAATATGTCAATCTTGTGATAGAGATGAGGGACGGCATGGTCAGGCAGATAACAAGAAAGGGTTAAGATGTTATTGCATCCCGGTGTTATCGCTCTGGTAATCGGTTCAGGAATTGTTCTCTTGCTTATTCTGTTTGCTTCTGCAACAGGCATCAGAATAATAAACAGATGGGACATAAAAAGCAGTTCCGAAGAACAGCTCGATCTTGAAAGAAAAACCTACCTTATATCAACGCTAGTGCAGTACACTCTTTTGTTCGAGATCATATCTTTATTTCTTTTCATTTATACTGCTGATGATATGCACAACATCCTTGCTGGCGCAATGTGCGCAACAGGGTCGTTCAATGCGAACCCGTACGGCTTCCCTGCGCTGTATGTCAAAGTTATATCCCTGTTCATTTCAGCAGCATGGATAGCTGTAAACTACATAGACAATAAGGCGCAGGATTATCCGCTGATCCGCATGAAATATAAACTCCTTTTGTTTATTCTGCCTCTTGTATTATCCGAATACATACTTGAAATAATGGACTTCCGAGGTATCGACCCGAATGTTATAACCTCCTGCTGCGGCGTGCTCTTCAGCGAAGGAGGGATTGGCATTGCCAGTTCGCTGGCATCGATACCTGTTGTCCCGATGGTGATCATCTTTTATTCTCTTTTTGCGATCGTGATCGTCTCCGGAATTAGCGTCATTAGATCTGGCAGCAAGTTTTATACTATTTTCTTTGCATTGGTCTCAGGCATTTTTTTTATAGTGTCCATTGCCTCTGTAATATCTTTCATCTCCCTTTATTTCTACCAGCTTCCTTCTCACCATTGCCCCTTTGACATGCTCCAGGCAGAATATTACTACACAGGCTATCCTCTTTATTTCTCGCTTTTTATGGGGAGTTTCTTTGGAATGATGACAGGCATTATCGAGCTGTTCAAACACATTCCTTCACTCTCCAGTGTCATCCGCCTGATCCAGCGCAAATGGGCTTTGATAGCAGTATGCTCTTTCGCATTATTTGTTGCAATAACACTCATACCGATCATATTCCTCCCCTTCAGCCTCAGGGGATACTAAGATAATAAACCCTCATCTGTTTTTGTATGAAAATTCTCTTTTGTAAAATAACCCACCCCTTAATCCCCTCCAAGGAGGGGACCAAACTGAATGTCTTTGTTTTAAGTCCCCTCCTTGGAGGGGTGCAGGGGTGGGTCTTTCCCGTTTGGAAAAATCAACATTTGTTATAATAAAACATGAAGAATCCTTTGAACTCACTTGCCAAATCATATATAGCATTTTTTTTGCTGGCATTCTTTCCTTTGTTATGCGGTTGCAGTAAGCTTCCGACTGAACATCAGTTAATCACTGCCAAGGACGGCGAAATAAATATACTTATCAGTAAGGTTAACGACGGAAAGGTCCATTTCTTCACTTACAAGAAATCAGGGAAGCGCACAAACTTTT
>MHDW01000184.1:6446-9387 GCA_001803645.1 Nitrospirae bacterium GWC2_42_7
CTACAGACAAGAAGGTCTTGATATTCTATGCATTGAATGTAACATGAAGTTCAGGCTTACTGATGAAGTATTTGACAATTCTCAGGGCTGCAGTCCGATCAAACTCTTCAGCAGGATCGATAAAGAGAATATAATTATAAGAACAGTCGATATAGAAAAAGGGAGCAAACTATTTTGAATAACATGCTGATACGGTCATTAGTAAAGCCACACCATCACCCTCCCCTTCATCCCCTCCCCTCAAGGGAGTGGCAGTATTATTACCCTCTCCCCTGGAGGGAGAGGGCGAGGGAGAGGGGGTTTTACTTATGAACTCCTCAGTAACTGTTGGTTTCTTACAATCCAATCCGATATTTGGAGACATCAGGCATAATGTTGAAACAGTGATACAAAAACTGTCTTCTCAAAAAGCAGACCTTATCGTATTGCCTGAACTTTTTAATACAGGGTATCAGTTCATCTCAAAAGAAGAAGTAAAAGAGCTTTCAGAAGAGATACCGTCCGGCTTTACAACCCAAAAGCTCTCAGAATTCTCAAAAGAAAATTCTGTTTATATTGTTGCCGGGCTTGCTGAGAAGCATAAGGATGTTTTTTATAATTCAGCAGTCCTGACAGGACCGGATGGTTTTATTGGAGTTTACAGAAAAACACATTTATTTTTTAAAGAGAAACTCTGGTTCTCTCCAAGTGATACAGGCTTTAGGGTATGGCAGACACCTATAGGTACGATCGGTATAATGGTATGCTTTGACTGGTTCTTCCCTGAATCAACACGGACCCTTGCACTAAAAGGAGCTGATATTATTGCCCACCCTTCAAACCTCGTGCTTCCATACTGCCCTGATGCAATGGTCACAAGATGCCTTGAAAACAGGGTTTTTGCTATTACTGCGAACAGGACAGGGTCTGAAAAAAGAGGAAAAGAGAAGGAACTGAAATTCATTGGGTCAAGCGAGATAGTTTCTCCTAAGGGCAATATCCTTTGCCGCGCTTCAAGGGAAAATGAGGAATATATGCAGGCAGAGATCAATATAATTGAAGCAAGGAATAAAGATCTGAATTCTTTCAATAATATATTTAGCGACAGAAGAGAAGATTTTTATAATTTATAAATAGTGTCAATCCATAGACTAATTTTTCCATAAAAAGTCGTCATTCCCGCAAGCGAAGCGCGTCGGGAATCCTTCTGAAAACAAAGAAAGATTCCGGACAAGCCGGAATGACAGAAATTTGGATTTATGGCGGAAACCCCAGTGTGTAATGATTATCAAATATTCAAAAAAAATCTCCAAATTTGTTTCTAAAAACTTTGGATCTATGTTATTATTTCACATGCGCAAATTTAATCTATTTTTTGTAGTTCTATCTTTTGCAGTATTACTGATGTCTTGTGAATCTTCTGCAACAGAGAAATGCGACACCAACTGTATCAAATGCCATAACCTGAGCAATGAACAGGCAAAACAGGTCCTCTCTCCTTTGGTTCCCAATATTGAGATAACCGTTGTTCAGCCTGCTCAGGTAAGCGGACTTTGGGAGGTAGAATTTGAATCAGGCGGAAAAAAAGGACTGCTTTATCTCGATTATTCTTTTAAACGGGTAGTCGCAGGCTCTATAATCGATATACAGACAAAGGCTAACCTTACACAGGAAGGATTTGCAAAAAGAAATCCTCCACCTCCGCCTGCAAAAATAGATCTTTCACAAATCCCCGCTAAAAATGCTCTTGTTCTGGGTGATAAGAACGCAAAACACAAGATCATAGTCTTTGACGACCCTGATTGACCATACTGTGGAAAACTTCATCTGGAGATGAAGAAGGTTGTCAAAGAGAGAAAAGATATTGCTTTTCATATTGTTTTGTATCCTCTTCCAATGCATAAGAATGCGTATGAGAAAACAAAGGCTATAATGTGTGAAAAGTCAATGACCATGCTTGAGGATGCCTTCGACGGGAAACCGATTCCAAAAGCCACATGCGACACCAAGATCATTGATGAGAATATCAAGCTTGCTGAAAAGCTCGGTATCAACGGCACACCTGCCCTGATCTTTCCTGACGGGACACTTAATCCCGGTCCCCGTGACGCTGCTTCTATCATCCAGTGGTTTGATAATAAGTAGTTCGTCTACAGCATAACTAAACCCTTAAAGTTGACAAGTTTTTTCCATGAATATAATATATCTCATTGCCGAAGTGGCGGAATTGGCAGACGCGCTAGATTCAGGTTCTAGTGGTGGAAACGCTGTGGGGGTTCGAGTCCCCCCTTCGGCACCATATTGAGGTACACAGGCCTCAGATGTTGTAACTGGCAGTAGATAATCAATTTCTTTCAGTTTGGGTGTGTCATAGAAGTAACAACGTGCAACGCCCTCTTCTCTTAATATTTCTATCCTGTCCAGGAAATACCCGATTGCTGTCTTCTGTTCTCCAGGGGTACGAGTCTTCAGGATCTTGCCGATGTTCTTCAGTACCCTGGCATACTCATTGACCAAAAGAAGGACCTTACTCGGCTGGCTGCTGATACTCTGATACTTCCTGATCTCTTTATTTAAACGCTCCAGTTCCGCTTCCTTCTTTGTCAGACGTTCTCTAAGTGCATCAGATTTCACCTTCAGGAGTTCATCTAAAATGCTGTCAATCTCTTTTCTGAGTTCCGTTTCTTTTTTCTTCAAAGTGGGATAAGTATTCTCAGTCTCCCTTTCCAGTCCTATGAGTGCCTCTTTGAGATATTCCTTGAAGCGCTCAGCGTACCGATCGTTATCAAGCATCTTCTCTATTTCACTTATAACAAAGTCATCGAGACCGAGCACCGCGCCTTTTGTATGCTGCAGGATATTCAACGGCTTGCATATGCGATAATTCTTGTATCCTGAATCGATGTAATATTGATACACAGTTCCAACACTGTTCTTGGAGCTCCGGCCTTGGAACTTATGG
>MHDW01000184.1:9405-23242 GCA_001803645.1 Nitrospirae bacterium GWC2_42_7
GATAGTCAGTCCGCATGCCGTTACATCTTCCAAAATCACGGGCCTTCCTTTGGTTCTGAACTCTTTCAAAGAGGTCCTTTGCAATGATCGCTTCATGAGCGTTCGGGCGGATAGTGCGCGGAGTCCCTTTCTTCGCCCATTTTCCGCCGTATATACGTTCTCCGATGTAGACACGGTTCACAAGGATTGAGCGGACAGTATCAACTCCCCAGCGTCCACCTTTCGGCGCCGGGGATCCTCCAGTGTTAAGAACATTGCAAAGCTCCTTATACCCCTTACCACCATCAGCATACAGTGTGAATATCCGATTAGCTAGGGCGACGGCATGCGGATCGCCGGGAACCCACTTGACCCAGTGGTTCTTAATTCCTTTCCTCTGGCCAGGCTTTAAAATGTCGAGTTCATTTCCGTTCTCATCGCAAACCATGCGGCTATATCCTAACGGGGGAAATCCTCCAGTCGAATACCCCTTCTCTGCTGCTCCTGATTGACCGCGGATCACATCCTTTGCGAGCTGCTTACTGAACTCAGCGGCCTGTTCATACTTCACTGTTCGCATGATGATGCCGGCAGCGCCCGGCATGTTACTTTCACTTTGAACATATTCGATCATTACGCCGGACTTTTCAAGAAGATACTCATAGTGAATGCTTTCTTTTGCGTTCGGGACTCTACCAAAACGGGATTCATTAAGGATTACTAAGCGCATGAAATTATGTTGACCGGTCTGGACCTTCTGAAAGAGTCTCATTGCTCCCGGCCTCCCCTCGAAAGTAGTACCAGATATCCCTTCATCAATAAACTCTTCGATAATCTCATACCCCTTGTCATGGCAGGACTTCCTGAGGATCTTCCGCTGATCCGGAATAGACATTTCTTGCTGGTCGGTAGAACATCTCATGTAGAGAGCTGCTTTCATCATTTATCCCTTAAAATTCCTGTCTTTGATTTAGTCTCTTTTGCATTCATGTGTTCTGTTACTACCCAATCAGCCAGTTGTTTCAAGAAAAAATCTATCCTTGGAGGAATGTCCCTTCCCCTTTTCGGCTCTATTGACGGTATTGTAAGATTTCGCCTTGAACGAGTCAATAGCTCAGCTGCGATATATGCGTAGGCCTGCGCTGTCATTTGTCCTTATGATTCCTAAACGACATCGTGTTCCCATCAAAATAAAGCTTCACATTACCCAGGCCAATATTCCGGCCCTTTGCAAAATGGACCTCTGTAATACCTTGTACCTCTTTGGGGTTATCTCTGTAAAGAAACATAACTATGTCTGCATCCTGCTCAATCCCTCCACTATCTCGAAGGTCAGAGAGTTTCGGCCTCTTGTCTTCTCGTTTCTCAACCTCCCTGCTCAACTGCGATAAGGCGATGACTGGGATCTGAAATGTTTTTGCAAGTTGTTTCAGAGTAGTACTAATTTCTCCTATCTCTCGTTCCCTCACCTTCTGTCTCTGGTTTCTTGCGAGCTGCAGATAGTCAACAACGATCATTTTGACGCCCTTCACTTCCACCATCTGTGTTATCACTTTCCGTATTTGATCAAGTTCCATGGCAGAGAACGAAAAATATATCGGGAGAGAAACCATGCGGCTTGTCGCTGAGGTAATCGCATTAAATTCCTCTCTCTTAAGAATGCCCTTCCGTAATTTCCATATTTCAACTTGGGATAATGAAGCCATGGTTCTTATACCGATCTGCTGGCTTCCCATCTCTATGGAGACTACACCGACAGGACAACCCGTCTCAGCAGCGTTCTGAACCATCGCCATGGCAAGCGCAGTTTTTCCCATGCTTGGACGAGCACCAAGAATAATAAGGTCACAAGGCTGAAACCCGTCTGTTATGGTATCAATATCTGCGTAACCGCTTGGAATCCCCGATATCTTTCCCTTGTCTATATACCTCCGTTCGATGCATTCCAATGTCTTCCTTGCCACTTCACGCATGTCAACTATCGGCTCAGCACCTCTACTTAAAATGTTCTGAGTCTCAGATCTTAATTGCATCATGAGAGCGTCCAGGTTATCTTCGTTGATCCGGTCTATGACTTTTCTGCAGACATCCATTAATTTACGTTTCTTAGCGTGTTCTTGAATAATCATGGAATGGTATTTTATGTTTGCAGAGGTAGGCACCATAGTAACAAGTGACGTAAGGTACTGAGAACCGCCGACTTCTTCAAGATCATTCATACGCCTTAAATAGTCAGTCATGGTGATTATATCTATCGGCTCATTCTTATTAAAAAGCTCGTTCATTGCTATAAAAATCTTCCCGTGTGATTTCCGATAAAAGTCTTCATAACTTATCAGTTTAAGGGCTGTTGTCATAGCACCGTTATCTATAAGCAAGGCACCAAGTACAAACTGCTCTGCTTCGATATTTTGTGGCGGTACTCCTGCTATATACTCGGTCATATTAATTCCCCCGCGGCTGTTGTCTCCATCTCTAATTCTTTTTCAGCGGCCTTGATTATCTCCAGCATATTTTCTGCGGGCGCGTTTTCAGTAATTCGCGCGGCCTTTCGGTGCTTTCCAAACTTTAAAGCAAACTTAAACTGGTTATCGAGCTGTGACCGTGGACTTGCATTCTTTTTAAGTGGTTTGTCTAAAAGATATACTTTCCAGTTTTTGAGAAGTGAAAGGATATCAACATCAGGGTAGTCTTTAGATTTGTCCTGAAGAAAGCCTGAATCTTTGTCAGCATCGAAGGGGTACCCCGGGATTGACTGCAAGATTTCAAAAAGCGGGATATATTCTTTATGTATATTAATATCATATATATTAGTAGTGTCGCTTGCTTGTCTCCTGCTCTTTTTGTTTTTGTCTCCTGCTAAACTTTTCAGATAAGAAAAGTCCTTGATAAACCTGAATTTCACTATATGTTTTGTGTCCCTTGCACTCTCGGTTTTTGTCCCCTGCTCGTCTCTTATTAAATTCATTGTTTTCTTAAGTGACCATCCCCATATTCTCGAATATTCCCGGCTGCTTTTCCCCTCTCCTTTTGTTAGATCATGCTGATACGAAAAACAAGCCTCTAAGAGTGTATATGGCCGGGTCGTTGGTAATGCAAACACTAAATCTTTATCAATCGGCATCCAGTTCCCTTCATTCATCTCCTGTTTTATTCCCTTTTCCTTTTTCTTTTTCTTGTTGTATGGTTTTCTTTGTTATTTCTTTCTTTTCCGTGTCCAGCTTGTCCCCTGCTCTCTTGAAACAGCATGAATAAAAAGACTTTTATTTATCCTGCTTGTTCCCTGCTACCATTATTCTTCCATTATTTTTTATTGTTAAGCTTGCTCAGAATCTTCGTTACAAGCCTGCTTCCGAGGCTGGGGACAAACATTCCCTTATGTATGTGAAAGTTATTGTCTACAGCCTCTTCCTTTGCTGCTTCGTCCGCTGCCTTATTAGCCTCTAGTTCTCTCTGAAAATCGTCCGCCTCTTTCTGCGTATCGAAAACTACCCAGCCTTTGTCTGTTAAAACGCCCGGCATAATGTCTCCTTATTGCTAAATGGTTTCATTGACGTGCTCCAAAGGCGGCGCCGAGATCAGGCGCGTTTTCCGGCAGTCTCTCCTCCGGATTCCACCACCAATCCTGTCCGGTCTCTCTCTCGACTCTGCTTTTCATCCTTCTGAGATATCCGGGGTTTTTAGCATCCTGAATCTGATAATAGAGCATATGATTAATAGCCGCTGTCATGTACCAGACATTTAGAAATCCAAACAGATTGCGCTTAGACTTTTCTATAGCATCAGCCGTCCACTCTACATCTTTACCCATGAACTCTTTCCTTGCATTACCAAGCGTGAACTTAACCAGATCGGTAGCAGGTCCGCTGATCACCGGGCCCGCAAATGTAGATCCCACATCAGCGCCAAAACGCGAGAAATCTGAAAATAAAAAATCTCCGAATATACCGAGGCCTCCGGACTGTGCTGCGGCTGCCATCCAAAACTTAGCATGCGGGATCCCGTCCTCATCAAACATCTCCATCGGGTTTTTCCCTAATACTATTGATTTGAGCTGATAAGATATGCCGCCAAGAACCATCATCGCTACGGCGAACTGGGCGCCTATCTTTAACCTTGATAGTCCAACGTCATCAGAGTGCATTACGCGCGGCAGGACCTTCGTGAACATCGATGCTGAAAAGGCTTTAAAAAGCATTACAGTGCGCAGCATCTCGCCGGGAAATGTGCCAGGCTTTGTCCCCTGATGCATAGCTGCAAGTTCACGTGCCCCTGGTGAAACTATCCCGATATTTGCTTCCTGCGTCATCATGCCTGCTACTTTTATTGAGGTCATGCGGATATCATCCATTGCCTTCTGTCTTGCAGCCGGATCCGCGATCGCTTCAATGGCCGGAGATTCCTGCATTATGTGTATTGCTATCGGCGTCAAGATCTTGTCCCTGCCAATTTCTACGGCCTCGGCCTGCTGAATTATCTTCCATTCCGCTTCTCCTATGCCGTATCTTTTGAGCATTCCAATGACGGGCTTGCTGAGATCCTTATATGGCAGTTCTGCCGCCTTTGCCAGATCAAAACCAATAGCCATCTGAAAGCCATGTTTTCCGGCATTGGTCCAGTACTCCACTCCTGATGCTTTTAAAACAGCGTTTGCGACCCGGTTGGATATTTCTGAACCCCGTATGCTTTCGCCATAACGCACACCTACGTCGTTGAGCACAGCCTGCGATGCTATACCAGCCTGCCTTGCCGCATCTATAGTTTCTTTATTTAACGGTTGTAGAGCTTTTGCAAAGAATCTTAGGGCATCTCCGACACCAAGGCCGTCTGTCTGTGCAATCGTTTTGTATATGCCTATATCATTCGGCTGGCTTAATAAGATATGACCGCCTTTCGTTGCGACTGTCCAGCTTCTGAGGCCTTGAAACCATCTCGCGATTATCGCGCCACTTGCACCCTCCGGACTATTTGCCTCGTTCGTTAGTTCCGCCCAAATATATTTTGTAAATGAGACGTATTTCTGACTTTTCCATCCAGGCTGTATTGCGTCATTAGAGGCGGCTTGTGCAAGAGTCGCTTTGAAGACGTTATTGTAATCCCAGGAAAAGACCTCCATGAGCGCTGTTTCCCTGGCATTGCTCCTTACTGCTTGTGTTACGATCCCGATGATATCAGTGGCCCCGAACTTTTTATTGAACTCGTACCAGTCCAGGGCACTCTTGAAATGCAACTCTCGGTGAGCTTCCATGCTGCGCAGTGTAGATCCTGAACCTACTGCCGGCCCTTTATTAAGTCCCCCGGTTCTGATGCTCTCAAATATCTCACTTAAAACATCTGCAAAACTCTTCCCCTCCGGGATTTCGTATCTTGCTGGGTCTGCCCTCTGTAATGCTTCAGTTATCCAAGTGTTCTTTGCCTTTGCGTAAAGCGCATTTTTCCTGTCCTGAGATATAAGCTTATCGGGTGCAACAAGCATAGCCTTTTCTTTTATGGATAGTCCGGCAATTGTTGTGTTTTCAGCGGACCATATGTGAAATATTCCCCAGTCATGAAGCTTGCCTATATCTGCACCGAGAGCATTCTTCCTCAGCCGCGATCTTTCAGCCCACTTACTGAGATTTTCTACAAAAAACTTTGCTGCATCGCTGCCACTGCTGCCGGGTTTGTCCATCTCCATTGCTAGATGTTTTTGCTGTTCATCTGTGATTTTAAAGTTACCCAACTTTGTTATGTACTGATCGAATACTTTATGAAAATAGGCGGTATCTATAGTGAGTATGCCTTCCTTGATTGCCTCTACTGAGATATGCTCTCCAGCGCCGCCTTTATTACCAACAAGTATCTCTCTGAGCCCCATGACTTCACTGCCGGCCCTATCTGCGATTTTCACGGCTTGCTCAGTCAGTTTTATCTGAGCATCCGCCTTCAGATATTCCTTGTGCAGTGCCAATTCCTTTTTCCTTATTGTTTCCTCAAAAGTTGCCCGCGCCGCCTCTGAGATCCTCTCATCCATACTCATAGCTTTCAGGCGTTCTTCGTAGGCTGTAAGTTCTGCTGCCAGTGCATCTCCGTATTGGACTATTTTCGCAGGGTCAGCTGCTTTCCTTGTTCGGCTTGTCTCTTCCTGTGTCTTTTTGGCTTCTTTGTAAGTTGCGAAGTCTTTTGTCCTCAGCTCTTCCCCATATATCCGCAATAGTTTCCGTGGATCCATAGCACGTGCTTTGATGTCGTTTGCTATTTTCTCAATATCACCGATGGTCAAACCTCTATTTAACGCTTCTGCTGTGATTTTCTTAATACATTCAGGCATTGTTCGTTATCTCCTTTTCATCCTTCATATCTGATGCAATTTGCCATTCGCTCATAGATATCCCGTGTACTGCTGGTTTTCTCTATTTCTGCCTTTGCTTCTTCAAGGGCTTTCCGCGCTCCACTGTATTTCGGCTCACCCTTCTGATCAACTCCAGTCACTCTACCCCCTGATGTCATATCTCCATTCTCTTCAAGGTAGGTTTCAACCCTGTCCACAATAGGATTTGATTGTCTTCTCTTCTGCTCTGCCTGCATCTGTCTGTCGATCTGATCTTCTGCATAGTTCATGTGCAAGCGGTTTTCTTCTATGGCCTTCAGCAGTTCTTCAGGTGTGGCCTCTTTGATGTAGCCCTCTTCCTTTGCTCTCAAGGCCAGTTCATCGAGAGTAAGGCCCCTGCCTTTTTTATCTATAATATTTTTTACACGCGCATTGCCTTCAATAAGGGTGTCTATTTCACCTTTAAACTGCTCTTTCTGGTAGTTAATTTTTCCTTTAGTCTCTATCCATGAAATGATTGATTTCTTGCCTAAAGATGCCGGGCTTGTTTTCTGCTGCTGCATACGTGATATTCTTTCGCCTTTTTTGCTGAGTGTGATCGTCTCACCTGTCCCCCAATCTTCTGTTACAGTTATCTCCTGAGGGATCTCTGCTTTGACTTCAGTAATTGCCTTGGCTGCAATTGCCTGCGCTTCTATCGCCTCTGGTGAAACATCCTTTCTGATCGGAAGCTCTTCCTCGATGAAAAGCCTGTCCATGACCTTACGGACTTCAGGCGTAAGGGTCGCTCTCCACAAGTCCTCTCCAATGAGTTTCCTGTAGATATCAACCATCCAGGTCTTTAGTTTTTCGAACACGCCTTTTAATTCTTCAGTTGGCGCCTTGCCCTCTGCTATGTATCTTTCAAAGCCTTTTGCAAACTTCTCTTCATGAGCTGTCTTCCATTCACTGTCGCGAACACCGGCCCATGTCTCTAAAGACTTCAGGTCATCTCCTTTTACCTGTCTCCTGAAGACATAACCCAGATCATGAACAACAGTTGTTATGTCCGCGCTCTTGAATGCATATATAACCGCTCTACCATCGTCAAGAAACTTCACCGCGCCTTTTGTGATGGGTTTGCCGGTAGACGTAGCCTGATGCTGCTGTTCAAGATTAAAATCTCCTTCTGTAAGACCTTCTCCGTGCTGAACATCAGCTATGTACTTCTGGATAAAATCATCCGTGCTCAGTCCCTCTGCTTTTGCTCTGGCATCAAGCAGGGCCATTGTTCCCTTGATTTGATCGTCCGGGATGTTGTTGTCTTTCAGCTTTTGTTCGAAATCTCCAGCAAGGAATGATTCAGGAAGCTCTCTCTTGAGGTTCTGCAGCGGTTCCGATACATCAACCCTCTTTCCTTCGCTTAAATCTCCTATAGCCTTTTCCAGCGCATCCAGATGCGACGGTATAGCATTTGGCTTTCCCATTTCAAAAGGCATATCTGTAATCATCTGTTCTCTCTGATTGACAAGATCAATCGCATCCATTGCCTCGATTGGCAACACTTCCTTCATCTTGTTCAGGCTTTCGAGCGCACGTTTCTTTTGAAAATTAAAGGCATTTTCTGCGCCTGTCCGTGCCCTGTAACCCATAATGCCGAAAACGCCTGAAAGCAGTATGTCCTGAGCAACAGCCTCTGGATCAAATGCCTTGAACATCTCAGCCTGTTTGTCATAGCCTGCTGATTTCAGCGCCTCGCTTGTTAAGTACCTCTGCGCTGCGCTTACTCCCACAGAGCCAGTAGCTATCCCTGCTGTTTTTGATATCGTCTTGCCTGACATAGGGGCTTTCATCAATAGAGCGGCCATGGTGCCCTGTCCTATTCCTGTGAGAGTAGCTGTTTAGCATCTACACCTGCATCAACAAGGTCAGCACCCGTGTTCATCGTTGCAGATCCTATAATCGTGGGCAATGTTGCTGGACCAAGAAACATCATAGGCCCTAATTCTGCGAGTCCTCCAAGGACCTTTCCGGCAAATCCTGTGCTTTGTGGATCTGGCGTAAAGCGCTCTCTTGCCGGCTTGATATAATCCTCATAAGACTTGTAGAACTTCTCTTGACTTTCGTCCAAGCCTAACAGTCCGGCAACGCCTGCGCCTGTCATATCCAAAAAGCCTCCTACATTTACTGCGCTGCGAACAAGCGCCATAGCAACTGATTTATCCCACGGTGTCGGTTCATATGTAAGTGGAGCTTTATATGGAAGATCTTCGTCAATGAGCCCAAGCATTTTAAAATCCTCCTGGTGGAATATCGGGACCAGGATATGGAATATTCTCAAGCATATCCATGGCCCTGTAGAAGATGCTTCGTTTTGGTATGCTTATTGGATCAGGCATTTTGATCTGCACAAAGCCCTTTTCATCCCCACGGGCAAGGGGATGATTATCAACTTGCACCTCATATACGCCAGGGACCTTTGTCGCATACCATTTACCCTCTCTTATGTATTGCAGGGCTTTTTTATCAGTAAGACCTGCAACCCCTCCAGCAGCTTGTAAGTCCTTTTTAGTAAGACCCTTTATGGCGTTTCTGAAAGTGCTTTCATCATAGCCTTCAGGCAGTAATACCTGTTTGCCATTATATGATGCTACAGTCCCAACAGCTAAACTGAATGTGTCCTTAGCTATCTTCTCGTCTATCACTCCTTTTGACATAATGCCTTTTTGCGCAGCATTATATGCGTACAACGCCCGCCAACTGTTGTAGTATGTTACCTGCGTTTCTGGAAGCCCCTGTAGCCCTGTTCCCATGAGTTTGTCAAATTCTGAACGCATTATTGTTGGATCATCCGGAAGAATTACGGCCTTGTCTTTGAGATATTTTTCCCCTGCTGCAATATTTTCTGCTATATCCGACTTGTTCTGTGCAACATATCCAATCACCGCGGCATGACTGCTGTCTTTGTCTATTGCTTTCATTTGTGAAGCAATACCCATCATTGCATTAGGCCCTATGATTTTGCGTATATCTGCAAGCATTTTTGTTCCGGCTGCAGCATTGTTATCGAGGATGCCTTTCAGCACCTTTACTTCGTCCTGTTTTAGTACCGGTAGAAATTTCAGATCATTGGCTGCCTGTATCTTTGTTCCGAGTTCTTTCCTCTGCTGTATCTGCTGGATCAGTTTTGCAGGGTCAGAAATATTCAAATCTTCGAGCTTGTATCCGAATGCAGCAGCTCCGTACTTCATAGGGTCTGTATTGATCAGCTGCTTATGATATACATCACTTGTACCGATCTCCTTAATCTGGTTATATCGCCTCTTTAGCATCGTGTCACCTTCGACAAGCTTGCTTGTGCGCACCCAGTCTTCAGCGTCCACCGGCATACCTGAAGTCACAGCGTCCTGCAAAAACATCAGTGCATCTCTTGCCCCGTTCTTTCTCTCGACTTCTGCCGCTTTTGCCTCTGCCTTGATCCTGTCTTTCTCATGTTTTACTTCAGTCTTTATTCCGTCAATCCGCGCCTGTCTTGAAACAGGGTCCATCCCCGGCATATTTGTATATGCGCCTGAACTGTCCTTCTTTGATAGTTCTGAAACAAGATTATTAAGGGCCGGTAGATTGTTTGAGGCTTCCTGCTTTTTCCGGGCGTATTCAGCAAAAGTTGCATCTTCAATAAATTTAATTCTTTTTGTAGTCGCTTCTTCATTGCTGAACATACTGCTATCAAAACTGTCATAATATCTGATCGCTTCTGCCGATCCGTTTGTTGCAGCTCTTTGAAGAAGTGACTCTGTAATATTATCGAAATTGGCCCGGGCCTCATCATTTAGTTTTACAGTCTCCTGTTTTCTCAAGCTAGTCACAACAGAGTACATGGCTTTTTCATGTAATACCTCTGCCTCATCTGCAAAATCAGGCCCTAGGGATTGTCTCAGATTTTCTTTTAACTGATTCGCTGCTGTCTGTATCTCGGTAAATTTCTCGTTATCAGGGACGTTTTTATCCTGCATAACAGAATCTGCAAAAAGCTTGAGATCTCCTTCATAAACTGCTACTGCTTTTTCTCTTGAGCTGTTTATTTTGCGGGTCCTTGCCTGCTCAAGTTTTTCTTCCTCATATTTATTTAATGTCTTCTTTGCTCTCAGTAAAGCTTCTGCATGTAGCGGTTCCAGGTACATCTGCTGGTCCGGTCTTAGCTTTGCAGAAGTACTTGTCTTTACCTGATTTCCTGAAGAGCGGAAAAGCTCATATCTCTGATCAGCCGGAAGATCTGCATTCTTCTCCGTGATATCCTTCATAACATCTTCAAGAGCAGACTGGTGCTCTGTGAATATTGTTTCAAGCTGTGCCCTGTCTGCCTTGTCAGCAGCAATCATGCCTTTTTTCTGTTCATTCTGTGCTATCCCAAAAAAGGTATTTGAAAGGTTATCTAGACCCTGTGAAATTGAGGTGTCAGCCTGAGGTACCGGCTGTGATACCGGAGATACGATCTTCTGTCCGAAATAATCAGTTCCCTGTAGTATTCTCATTTATTCCCTCCCCTTCTTTTTTCTCTTCTTCGATTTGCTTATAAATCCATTTGAGTGTCCGCTCTCGTCTTTCTATACACCTCTTGAGATTTTCATGAAATTCAAGCAGAGGTTTAATTTCTTCGTCGGTTAACCCAAAGTTTTTATAGATATCAACCTCAAACTTTATGTGCGATTCACCAAACAAAATGCTCTTACGAAATCCATCTTTCATGCGACATTATCCTTTCTCCCTTTCAACGTGTAGATACTAGATCTAAGGCCCTTGAGCGCCTTGATATAAGTGAGGATAGAAACGGCTGGATTGTTATACAACTCCATCAAAGCCTTCTCGATATTTTCGCCTTCCACAGAGAATACGACTTGGCCAGTGTCAACTTTTTGAGGGATTATCTTGAATGATTTCTGAGTGGTCTCAAAGAATGCAACGATGTGAACATCTGTGAAGAGCTTCTTCTCGGTAATTGTCTTAACTTTTTTCATTGTCTTACTACTCCTTTACATTTTCCCGTTTCCTTACAACTATTGCTATCATTCGTGTGAACTCATCACAACTATTGCTATCACTTGAGAATATATATCAAACTAGGCAAAAATGAATTAGACAAGTTTCGGCTTTTTTTTATTAAATCCAGTCCCATAAGAGAGAACCGATTAATAGAATTTGACTGATATTCTTCGGAGTGCTATAGTGAAATCAATCAGCAAGATACAAGAAGATATTAATAGCTAAGATTGTTTGTTCATAGCCATAGTTAAGGGGGATGCAATAGAAACTTTAATTGTCCTGCTGGGAATATTAATTGCAATCACTATTTATTTCATCAAAACCAGAAAAATTGAGTCTCGTCCCGCCTTATCAAGACCTCTGACTGACATAAAACTTCCTCCCACCTTAGATGAGTCTGATGTCGACTGGCAGGACTGTTTAAATCAACTCCACAACGGCACAGATCACTTGTTTATTGCTGGTGTGGCTGGTACTGGTAAGTCCACAATGATCAGGATGTATCGCAAATCAACCACAAAAAAGACCGTAATACTATCTTTCACAGGACTTGCTGCACTTAATGCCGGCGGTCAAACCTACCACTCATTTTTCCGATTTAAGCCTGAATTCCTCGACAGATCATCAGTTAAGACATTTGAAGATACTGCTAAATATAGTGCTCCGGATGAGATCATTATTGACGAGGCCTCAATGGTCCGCGCTGATCATCTCGACTGCATAGATCAAACGCTCAGACTTAACGGCCGAGACAAGAGCAAGCCTTTCGGCGGAGCCAGGCTAATATTCGTCGGAGATCCTTATCAGCTTCCTCCTGTCACCGGTAAACCTGAAAGACTACCATTTAAAGAGTTATATAATATCCCTTCAAATAATGAACCCTACTTCTGGAAAGCTTATGCTTACAAAACATTTCATTTCATTCCTGCCATTCTGCGAAAAGTCCACAGACAGGACAATAAAGAATTTATTGAAATTCTTGGTCGGATTCGTAAGGATGTCGCTATAGATTCTGACTATAAAACCATCAACAGCCGGGTCAATAAGTCACGCGGCCCCTCCCTTGCCAACAATGTAACCGCTATCACTCCCACGCGCAAGAGAGTAGATTACATTAACGAAACTCTCTTACGACAGATCCCAGGAGAACCGATCAGATACGATGCTGTTCTGACTGGAGACTTTGCTAAACTCAAAGCAAGAAATAATAATGATGACGGTAACCTCCCTGCTGATGATCCTCTATATCTCAAGATAGGCGCCAGAGTAATATTCACAAAGAATGACGGCAATATTGCAGGCAGATGGGTCAACGGTACGCTCGGCAAAGTTGCTGCTCTTGGTAATGACTGGGCGGATATTACTCTTGATGACAATAAGACATCCCAGGGTAATAAGACCTTCCGAGTCCATCGTGTCACGTGGGAAAAACTTCGTTACAAATTCAATTCAGCTACCGGCGAACTTGAAACTAAAGTGACAGGCACCATGATTCAACTGCCTCTAAGACTCGCCTGGGCACTGACAATACATAAAAGCCAGGGACTTACTTTTGACAGACTGCATGTGGATCTCTCAACCGGCACATTTGCTCATGGGCAGGCCTACGTTGCCCTTAGTCGTTGCCGCACTCTCGATGGACTTTCTTTAGAAACTCCGCTTTATCCTAATGATATCAAAGTCGATAATGAAATCAAGGTTCTCTGGGAATAATTTTCCGTATGCGACTTATCGTTTTTCTAAGCGCTTCTTCTGAGTGAAATGCTTTTGGGTCTACACAGTCTATGCAATACTTCACAAACTTATAAAAGCAGCGCTTGCCGTCTACCTTTTGGTATATCTTATTTAGTTCACGAATATATAATAGCAGAGGATCGGGACGGTCCCCTCGTCCTTGTAGCTCATATTTCTTCATTTCTTTTATAGCCCTAAGAGCATCGTCCCCAAGTAAAATTAGCTGGAATCCTATATTTTCAAAAGGGTCATTAGAATCTTCATAACAAAAGATTTTCTTCAGCTGGGACCTTAAGTCGCCAGGGTCATCAGAACCCCCACAATAAATGATTTTCTCTTGTGCATGATTACTTACCTGAAAAAGGAAGTCTGCGAATTCCTTTGTTCGCTTGTGTATGGATAGGAGTTCATCTCTTACTTTTTCTGGTGTAGGAGCCCTGCCTATATTTCTCTTGCTGTCTCCCTCAAGTTTGAACTTTTTCCGTATATACTCCTTCATTGCAGTGTTCAAATCATCTCGCAACTTAGTAATGCACAAAGGCGATAATGCTTTCTTCTTGAAGATCTTAACTATTTTGTCTATTTGAGAGTCGGTAAATAACGGTGGATAATTGATATGAACAGCAGTATCCTGCGGTTTTAGTTTTTCTTTTTTCTTTTTCCGGATTTTCTCATTGCTCGTCGGTACGCTATCCGATATATTAACAATCCAGCCCTTCTCAGTGAGTACCGTATACCCTTTGAGATTCTCATCTTGTAATTCCGCCGCCCCTTTTATTGATTCAGCAAGGA
>MHDW01000184.1:23341-24442 GCA_001803645.1 Nitrospirae bacterium GWC2_42_7
CACTCTTTGAGGTATCTCCTATTAAAACTATAGGCACTCTTGATTCAGAAAATCTTTACAACATATATGCCGGTGCAAGGTACTTCTTTTTAATTTTCCCGTCCTTCAGGTACCGATCAAGAAAGACATATAAAGTGTGATCAGGCACGTTCTCGATGCTTATATGTTTCATCCGGGCAATCTCACGGCATAGATAGTAAATATCGGTATCCTTAAGCTTGCTGAGTTTCTGCCTGAGCAACGCTGTCTTTGGAAGAGGTACAGTATCAAGGCCGCTTTTGTCTATCGGTCTACAAGTTCTGTACTGCACTAGGTATTGTATGACCATACTGTTATTCTGAAGATGCGATAGAGGGAGCTTAACAGAAGCTTCTATCTCTTTTAAGAGCTTCCAGATAATATCATCTTCCCCGAGATTGAATATCCACGCATGACTAAACCTATACATGTTTCCCTTCCTGTGAATGATTCTTAATCATCTTCTCTTCTCGGCACCCTGCCTCCTGTTTTTAATAGGAACTTATCCAGAGGTTTCCTGTCTTTGTAATATTTATGTCTCCTGATAGCATCCAGTAATTCTTCCCTTGCCTGAGGAGTTTTTAGATATTCCTCAACATCAAAAGGCGCGTCCACAAACCCCATCGCCCTTTCAAGCCTGCTTACTCTCTCCTCAAGCGTCAATGGCTTCGTCTCTTTGCCTTTAACGTCTTGTCTGTCGCTCAGAGACTGTATCTTTTTCTTTTTCATTGTCCTTTTAAAAGCAAGGAAAGCTACTGATCCAGCAAATCCTTTGTTTTTCCTTTCTGCTCCTGAATCTCAGCTAATAGATAATATACTCCATCAAAGTACATTTTTCTTAAATAAAGTCCTCAGCCCCAGACTACTCACAAAAAACCATTTTGTTTTTATCAATTACGGCCTGATCAATCTCACAGTTAAAGCCAGCTTCGCTCATGAATTCTTCAAAAGGATTAATTCCAAATTTTTTAAAGTTGTTGCATCGGCGCACAAATGCCGCACTGTTTCTACATTTGATCATATATCTGAAAAGCAGCGCTGAGAATTCTCTTTGACTTTCTTCATTCTTCAAAGCACGAAAAA
>MHDW01000184.1:24465-26968 GCA_001803645.1 Nitrospirae bacterium GWC2_42_7
ATTTAGGCCTTGCTTTTTCCATGCGTTATGAACAGTTTGCTGAAATCCGTTATTACTTCGATATAAATCCATATACCTACAAGCCAATCTCTCAAAGCCTTTAGGAACGCAGCCCTTGTAGCCTTGCATTAATTCCTCAAATTTATTCTTGATATCGCTCAGTTCTTTTTTACTATAGTTCAAGATTTTGTTCCTTTCCGCTTTGTCAAGCAAATGAATTTTGCTTCGGTTATTTTTCCAGCATGCTCAGGACTTCCCCTAATTCGTTCTCGATATCGGACATGAAGAGTTGGAAGCCACTCACCGTGTCTTCACCGTAAGCGCTTTCTTCGCTTCCAAACAGTTCCACGGCTGCTAATGTCATGAATTGATGCTTTTGTCTTGCGTCATTCACCTTGTCATAAAGATTAGTTTTCAATGTTTTCTTCTCCTTTTTGTCAATCACCGACCGGTGCTTGACACTTTCTTGTTTATTAAGACCTTCCGATCCTAAGTTCTCAAGGCTCGCTTTCTCAGCGATCGCTGATTCAAAACTGTAATAGTCTTTGCTTCCAATAATGATATGATCCAGCATTTGAATACCAATAAGCGAACCTGCTTCCTTTATCCTTTTTGTTATTTCCATGTCATTCTTGCTTGGGGAAGAGTCCCCGGACGGATGATTGTGAACACATATGATCGAGGAAGCATTATTTAAAATAGCGCCTTTAAATATCTCTCGAGGATGAACCACGGCATATGACAGCGTACCCATAGAAACCATTTCCTTTGCAATGACGTTACTCTTTGTGTCCAGGTGTAGAACATAGAATTTTTCTCTGTCGGCCTTCTTGAGAAAACCCATAATCTTATAAACTTCTCCTGGTGAACTGACTTTTCGCTTTGTCTTCCCTGAAATAGGATCTTCACTTACAACTTGAACAACCTTCATGCGTATACCTCCATTGACGATGCCTTTCTAATAATGTTCTTTACCGTCTGAGGATGCCACTGTTTTCCAACAGGGCAATGTCCATCTGCCTTAAGTGCTCTTCCAATCGCTCTATAACCGTACCCCTTGCCAGCATACCTCTTGATCAATGTAATGGTCTCCTGCTCTCCCTGATGCATTGTCAAAGAATTTCCATCATCCATCAGTCTCCAGCCATAAGGTATCTGTCCGGCTCTCTCGTTGCGTGATATCTTCATCTGGAGTGCATCCTTTGTACGTTCGCTTACGAGGTCCCTTTCCATCTGGGCAAGGGATGCAGTAATATTCAGAAAGAAGCGTCCCATTGCCGTTCCTGTGTCGATCTTCTCATTTAGTGAGTGGAAAGTAACTCCGGCCTTTTCGATAGTCTCAATGAGAGTAAGGGTATCAATGACCTTTCTGGAGAGACGATCCAGCTTGTAGACAACAACGGCCTCAATCTCCTTTTTCCTGATCCTGTTGAGAATGCTTTCTATCCCGTCCCTGTTTAAGTTCTTGCCGCTCTTGCCGGCATCCTCGATAATATCTATAAGCTCATACTCATTCAGGGCACAATACGCCTGAATCTTTGCTTTCTGATTATCAAGGGAAATTCCTTCAAGGGCTTGCTCAGACGTAGATACTCTTGTGTAGCCTATTGCCTTTTTCATTTTCGTTTTCATTTTCGTTTCCTTTCTGTATTTACAGAGTGTAAATACAGTTTAAAATAAAAAGCTTCACTTGTCAATACATTTCTGCTATACTTTTTGTAACTCAATGAAAGCCGAACTATTAAAGAAGATGCTCACAGGGAAGTCTAAGATCCTAAACATACGCATGAACCCTGCGCTTCTGGATCTCCTCGATGATTCCATTAAGAAAGATAAGGATTTTAAAAGCAGGAATGAACTGATAGAAGTCTTGATACTGCGTTACCTGGAATCAAAAGGGAAGCTTTAAATAATCAGTGCCAAAATTCTACACAGTTGATCGAATTGGATCTATAGAAAAGAAAGAAACTATAGATTTAATTAAATATATTCCGAGCGTAAAAGACCGAAGGTTACACATAGATTTTTTATTTTCTAATGGTATCTCAAAACATGGCATGAGATATCTGGACGATGAAAATTATAAGATTCCAGGTGTAGAACGTTCACATATCTTGGAAATAATATTTGAATACATAAGAAGAGGCCATTTCCCCAAGCTTCCGTCCAGATATCAATCTTTCTTTGCATTTGAGAAGATAGAGGAATGTGTATGGTTTAGAAATGATAAAAAGAGTCCCTCAGCGCCGATATATGAGGTTGAGTGTGACACTTATTTTAGAGCAGATATGAATTGCCTTTACCTTCTAAAGAATATGTGTGACTTGTCGATTAAGGCTCATCGATATTGGTCTGGGCAACCGGCGAGCGACATACCGCCGGTATGGGAAATATTATTAACTCCACCCGTCAAAATAGTAAAGTTGATTGAACTTAATTAACTAAAACAGCGAGGCAGATATTTGAATCAAGCCACCTTTGAAAGAGGAAAGTCGATAATTAT
>MHDW01000185.1:0-5900 GCA_001803645.1 Nitrospirae bacterium GWC2_42_7
TAACGAGCTGTTTTTACGAAACAATGGAATCATGATTCTCAAGGCTTTTAAGCAAGCATACGATAAATTTTTTATGAAAATTCTATTTCAATGGAAGACATGATAAAAAATAGCTACAATCAGGTTATTAGTCCTGCAATGGCTTTATGGAACCAGCGCATTACATTGGAGAAAAACAAAGAACATTTGTTGAAGCTCATTGATGCGGTCGGTTGTCAGAATGACTTAGCGGCTTATCAGTGGGCCCAGTTGTTGGCTATTACCCTTGATTTCAAACCTGATCTTATATTGGAATTGGGGAGATTATCCGGCAATTCTACATGCATGTTTACAGAGGCGGCAAATTTATTAGAAGCGCAAAATTGCAGTGTTATCAGTCTTTGCCTGACCGATGATTTCCAAAAAAAGACGTTACCAAAAGTTTTAAGAGTTGTTTCTGAAGAGTGGTTAAAGCCTCTTCAGGCGCTGAAATGTGATATTTTATTCTTTAACTATGAAAAGGCATTAAAGGATTATAATAGGATACTCGTTTTCTGGGATGCGCATGGTTATGAAGTTGCAGAATGTGTTCTTGGGAAAATATTGCCTCTTATTGCTGATCGACCGCACCTTGTAATTATGCATGATCTTTCGGATGCACGATATTCTTCCGGCAAAGAATATGGTGGGAAACAGCTCTGGAAAAGAAATCACTATCCGGAAGGATCTCGTATGAGATTGGGGCATATAGATAGTGCAGTTGAACAGGCAGTAGCTATTGTTGATTTTGCATCCAGGAATGAGATAGCGCTTGAGTCCGCAGACCACAGTCAGCAGACTTATTTTTCGGGAAATCCTGACAAATTGGCTGAGATGAAACAACTTTTAGGAAAGGAGTTCTTTTCGCTCAGTGCACATTGGTTCTGGTTTACTCTTAACGAAAGGCCGGGGCCGTATACATTCCCGAAGTTCGTTCCGCCTGTTGAAATACATCGTACTTTTTTGCAAAGATTTCGCAAGGCGATTGGCATCTTATTAGGACGGGATACTTTTTAATCAAAAGAATTCCTCGATGCTCTGCATCTGTGTTAGACTTTTTCTTTGTCATTCCCGAAAAGCCTGTCCTCGCTTGTCGAGGATCGCGGGAATCTCGAAGCAGTCTTCGCGAAGAATCGCTTCGACTTTCTTTAAAGAAAGATTCTCATGAGCCTGTGGCCGGACAAGCCGGAATGACGGATTTGATACCTTGCAGCTTGCTTAGGGGTTGTTCATTGGATGGCTTTAGTCAAAAAACAATTTTATTATTTTAAAAGGAGAAAATATATGAGTAAAAAAGCCTTGGTTTGCGGAGCAGGTGGTTTTATAGGAAGCCATCTTGTTAAAAGATTAAGAAAAGAGGGTTTTTGGGTCAGGGGTGTTGACTTAAAATTCCCTGAATTTGGAGAAACAAAGGCTGATGATTTTGTGATCGGAGATCTGCGCGATCCTTATCTTTGCAGAAGTATTGTTGATACAAGGTTTGACGAGGTCTATCAGCTTGCGGCTGATATGGGCGGGGCAGGGTTTGTGTTCTCAGGAGAGAACGACGCTGACATCATGCACAATTCAGGAATGATAAATCTGAACATGCTCGATACCTGTCATAAAAGAAATGTTAAGAGGATATTTTATTCATCTTCAGCCTGCATGTATCCTGAATATAACCAGTTAGACCCTGACAACCCGAAGTGTTCCGAGGATTCAGCCTATCCTGCTTCTCCTGACAGTGACTATGGATGGGAAAAACTCTTCAGCGAAAGGCTGTACCTTGCTTATCAGAGGAACCACGGCATGGAAGTAAGGATAGCGAGATATCACAATATCTTCGGGCCTGAGGGGACATGGACAGGCGGAAGGGAAAAAGCCCCTGCTGCACTTTCACGCAAGGTAGCAATGGCAAAGGACAAAGGCGAGATTGAGATATGGGGAGACGGAAAACAGACGCGCTCTTTTCTTTATATCGATGAATGTCTTGAGGGCAGTATAAAATTAACAAGGTCGAACTGGACAGGCCCTGTTAATATCGGTTCTGAGGAGATGGTCACGATCAATCAGCTTGCAGAGATGATAATGAAGATAGCCGGCAAGAAGCTTTCGATTAAACATATCGCAGGCCCGCTCGGTGTCAGGGGCAGGAATTCCGACAACAGACTTATTAAGAAGAAACTCGGATGGAAACCGACTATGCCCCTTAGCAAGGGGTTGAAAACAACTTATGAATGGGTCAAAGAGCAGATCAGGCAGGCAGGGAACGGAGGAATATAAAATGTCTTATACCTTTGTGAGGAAGGACGCAAAAAAGGTCATTCAGAAGACAAGAGGTCTGATACAAAAATATTTTAAGGAGAACGGGCTTAAGTATGCGATATTCGGAAAATCAGAAGGCCTTGACAGTTCCGTTATAGCAGGATTATTAAGCGATCTTGATGGTGTTAAGCCGATAGGGGTTGTGATGCCCTGTGAATCTGATATAGAGACAGAGAGCATAGCCAGAATAGTACTTGAGCATTTCAGCATACCTTATCTCAGGGTTGACCTTACAAGGGAATACCACTATCTCGCCGGGCATTTTTATTCTTCTGAAGGAGTGCACGGACAACTCTCTAACATTCTGAAGGAATATAATGACATTAAACTGATGAAGGCCCTGCCTCACAAGAAGAACAGGGCAAAGGGAAATATAAAAGCGAGGCTGAGGATGATAACCCTGTACCATATCGCCCAGCTTACAGGCGGCCTCGTAGTCTCAACAGACAATCTTTCGGAATTATGGATGGGATTTTGGACACTGAATGGCGATGTGGGAGACCTTTCTCCTATACAGTATGTCTGGAAAGGCCTTGAAGAGTATGAGATAGCCAGGGCTTTGGGAGTGCCTGAAGAATCAATCAAGGCTGTGCCAACAGACGGGCTTGATGTGATACCGGGCGGCACTGATGAAGACCAACTCGGACTTCCTTACAAAGATCTCGACAGGGTGATAGTTGCCCTGCTCCAGAATAAGTTCGACGGTTCAGGTAAATGGGAGGACAAGGAGATTGATATTCTTTCAAAGAGACTATCGACTAAGCTCAAATATGATCCGGAAAGAATACTCCACGTTGCCCGTCAGATGCAGAGAACTGTTTATAAGCGGAACTGGCCGAAGAATTTTAGAAGGGATGAGATAGGTCTTTCGGCTGTTGATGGAATGAAAATTTAATTGTATTCAGGAGATATTATCATGGATAAACTTTCAGTAATAGGCCTTGGGAAATTGGGCGCATGCTCAGCCGCATGTTTTGCGTCAAGGGGCTTTAAGGTCATAGGGGTTGATATCAATAAGGACTTTGTGGATGCGATCAACAGCGGGAAGGCGCCGGTCTATGAGCCGAGACTCCAGGAACTTATCACAGCCTCAAAGGGCAGGTTAAAGGCAACGCAGGATTACGAAGAGGCGATAAAGGGATCTGATATAACATTTTTGATAGTCCCTACTCCGAGCAGGCAAGACGGCCATTTCTCTGACAGGTATCTTCAGGATGCGCTGAAATACCTTTCCCTTGCTCTGAAAAAAACAGACAAAAAATATCATCTTTTTATTATCACATCAACAGTATCTCCGGGAACTATTGATGAGAGCATTATCCCCTTGATAGAGTCTGTCTCTGGAAGGAAACTGAACAAGGGGTTCGGAATCTCCTATAATCCTGAGTTCATTGCATTAGGAAGCGTGATATCAGACTTTCTCAATCCCGACCTGTTACTGATAGGTGAGAGCAGCAAGGCTGTTGGCGACAGGGTCGAGGAAATATACAGAGGAGTCTGCGAGAACAGGCCGTATGTTGCACGCATGTCGCTTGTGAGTGCTGAGATAACAAAGATAAGCCTTAATTCATATATAACAATGAAGATCAGCTTTGCAAATACACTGGCGAATCTCTGTGAGGCCATTCCGGAGGCTGACATAGACGACATCACTATGGCTCTTGGTGCTGATAAAAGGATATCTCCCTATTATCTGAAAGGAGGGCTGAGCTTTGGCGGGCCCTGCTTTCCGAGGGACAACAGGGCCTTTGCAGTTTTTGCAGAGAAATACGGCATAGATGCAAAACTTGCAAGGATAACTGATGAAGTCAACAGGTTTCAGACAAGCCATCTGGCTGACCTGGTTTTGAAACATATTTCAGGCAGCAGTGCCAGTATTGTTTCTATACTTGGCCTTGCCTATAAACCCAATACTCCTGTTATAGAAGAATCTTCCTCAGTAAAACTCATCGAAGAGCTGTTGAAGAAAGATATTGAGATAATAGTGTATGACCCGTTGGCCATGGAGAATGCAAAGGTTTATTTTGGAGACAATATACTTTATGCTTCCTCAGTCAAGGATTGCCTTTCCCATTCATCCGTCTGTGTGGTTGTTACCCAGGAAAAAGAATTCAGTGCAATCGATAAAGATTATTTTGTTAATGATTCTGCTACAGTGATCGACTGCTGGCGGATTCTTGATAGTTCTAAGCTCGGTAAAAAGGTCAAGTATATTTCTGTTGGAAAATCAGAGAAATGATTTTCTTTCCAGTCCGCTTTTTCTCTGGCTCGAAAAAAGATCAGGATGGCATACATTGATAGTGGCAAAATGCCTGTAACCTTATTTACGACCCCAAAACCTTTTTCCGGGCCTATCGCGACTATCCAGCGGAATGCTATTTATAGCTGGACATTGCTGGAGCCTCGTCCTGAGATCATAATATTGGGTGATGAACCGGGTGCAGCAGAGGTTGCCTCTGAATTTGGGGTACGGCATGTCCCGGATATTGCCAGGAATGAATTCGGTACACCTTTTTTGGATGATATATTCAAAAAGGCCCATGAAATGGCCTCCAATAATATACTCTGCTATATAAATGCCGATATAATCCTGATGAGCGATTTTATGCCTGCTGTTGAAGCTGTTACAGGCCGCTTTGACAAATTTCTAATGGTTGGACAGCGCTGGGATATGGATATAAAAGAGCCGTTGAAATTTAACCAGCAGTGGGAGAACGACTTAAGAATGCTCATAAAACAGGAAGGAATACTCCATACAATTGAAGGAATTGATTTCTTTGTTTTTCTACGCGGGCTATTTAATAAAATTCCGCCATTTCTCGTCGGACGGGCAGCATGGGACAACTGGCTTCTCTACCATGCGCGTGCAGAAGGGGCTGCCATGGTTGATACTACACAAGAAGTTACCGTTGTTCACCAGAATCATAATTATGCACATGTAAAAGATTTTGTTGAACAGGACTGGAGCAGTCCGGAGTTTAGAAGTAACTTCAAGATCGCAAAAAATAGAGCATTTACATTGATAGATGCCAACTGGCTTTTGACCTCAAAAGGGTTTGCACGTCCGAAGTCGCTTGAACATCGAAGGAGGGCACGAAAGGTATGGTTATTTTTGCATTTTCCGATGCTCTATTCTTTAAAGTTTGCTTTACAACCCCTAATTATTAAAGGTGGCATATTGCTTCGTTCTCTGGGTTTGCTGAAAAAAAGAACTTCATGAAAAAATTGATTATAGGTTTGCTTACCTGATTTATTTAAATTAATATGTGCGGAATAACAGGAATCTGGAATATAAAAGGCGAATTCATAAACAAGGGAATGTTCGATCAGTTCACTGATTCTCTTGCCCATCGTGGCCCTGACGGTCGTGGGGTTTATTTTGACCCGAAATGCTCTCTTGCGCTTGGCCACCGCAGGCTTGCGATACTCGACCTTTCTTCATCAGGGCATCAGCCCATGTCCTACGCCAACGGCCGTTACTGGATAACATATAATGGAGAGATTTACAATTTTCTTGAACTCAGGGAAGAGCTGGAGGCATCAGGACATTACTTTATAAGCCACTCAGATACTGA
>MHDW01000185.1:6280-12627 GCA_001803645.1 Nitrospirae bacterium GWC2_42_7
TTCATTGATTCCTGCAGGCTGAGAATGAGGAGCGATGTGCCGCTGGCCACCAGCCTGAGCGGCGGATTGGATTCGAGCGCAGTTCTCTGCACGATGCACAGCATCGGGCAGCACCAGGGATTTACGAAAGACTGGCAGAAAGCATTTGTTGCCTGTTTTCCTGGGACAGAACTTGATGAACAGCAATACGCACGACAAGTGATCGAGGCAACGAAAGCTATCCCTGTTTATACAGAGATCAAGATCGAAGATTGTATTCCAAGACTGGAAAAGATAGTTTATCAATTAGAAGATATTAATTGGGTGTTTCTGGCAGGCTTGTGGAAGAATTACAAAACAATGCGTGACAATGGGATAGTAGTCAGTATGGACGGGCACGGAAGCGATGAACTATTGGGGGGATACCATTTTATTATTGAAGATGAAATGAGAAATGCTTTGTCCCCTTGGCCAAAGCTTGGCCATTACTTAGAACTTAAGAAGATACTGGAAGGCTTTACCGGTGGAAGTAATCCGATTCGACCCTCTTTAATTAAAGATCTTTTGATTTTGATGTGTAGACATAAGCAATGGCCTCTTGTAATGAAAGCTCTATATCCATTGAGATCAGTTTACAGGTTTCTGAAAAGAGGGCATTCTGCTCCCGATTCTTTTATTTCTCATTTCATAAAAGAACAAAAACTAAAATTACATGAGAAGATGCTTGAAAAGGATGAGCTTGCCGGATTAAGCCATCTGAATCGTAATCTTTATGCTTATTTTCATGATACAGTCCTGCCATCAATCCTTAGGAATTTTGATCGGGCTTCGATGGCTCATGGAGTTGAAATAAGAATGCCTTTTATGGATTGGCGGATCGTCTGCTTTGGGTTCTCACTGCCGGACGAAAGCAAAATTGGAGGAGGGTATGCCAAGAGAATTCTGCGGGAATCGATGCGCAATATAATCCCGGATCAGATCCGCTTGCGCACAAATAAAATAGGTTTTACTTCCCCGATGGATAAATGGTTTAAAGGCCCTTTGCGTGGTTTTCTACTTGATTCTGTAAATAGCCGTAATTTTTTGTTGTCCGATATTTGGGATGGAAGTGCTTTGAAGAACTTTGTTGAATTGAGCCTTGAAAAGCAGGACTATTCATCTCTTGAACGTGCCTGGCCTTTTTTGAATGCTCATTTGCTTGTCAAACAATTTGATCTTCAGAGGTCACGATATTGTTCAGATAAACAGACGAGGTTTTAATGAAAAATTACCGGATCGTAAGGATTGCGGGAATGGGCTATAAGGCCGCGATAGAAAAATTATACTCAAAAGACAAGGGATTGTATATGCTGTCATACGCAGAACAGCAGAAGACTTTGTTTGACATGGCATATGTTTATAGTGATGGTTTCTCAAGAGGAATGAGGTCCTTGGGACACGATGCTCACGAGATCGTATACGATTTGGAAATCCTGCAAAAGAAATGGGCTGAAGAAAAAGGCGTCAAATTTAATCCTGAGAATTGGCAAAGTGAAATTATCTTAAGACAGATAGAAGATTTAAAGCCTGATATTGTCTATTTTCAGGATATATATTCTTTACCACTCTCGATCCGCAGGCAGCTCAAATCAATTTTTCCATTTATTAAATTAGTTGTGATCTTCAGAGGGTATCCAGGAGGAATTCCCGATATATTGATAAAAGAGCTTATGTGTGCCGACATATTGCTTCTGGGTTCACCTGTTCTTATGGAAAAATTAAGGGCTGGAGGTTTAATGCCGCATCTGGTATATCATTCATTCGATGAGGCTATTCTGGAAGCGATCAGTAAGGATAAAACGAAAGAGAACAGTTCTTTGCATTACGACCTTACTTTTATCGGTTCCTCTGGTTTTGGCCGTGGTTGGGGGCATATATCCAGATATTGGTTTCTTTCAGATTTAATCAAGAAAACCAATCTTGCCTTGTGGCTGGATGAAGGAGAGGACAAGCAGGAATTGCAGCATATATCGCTAAAGGAGATCCTTAAGAAACCGGCTAAGATTTTACTTTCTAATTTAAATACTGAGATGCTCATGAAGCTCTCTATGCATGAAGTAATCCCTGAAAAAGCAAGAAGTGCAATGCTTGGGATCATGCAGGAGAAGAAGAACATGAGTGATAACACTAAGAGATTACCGGAGAAACGTTTGTCCGAGATTTATCCTGGTCGGTGTAATCCCCCGGTTTTTGGTCTTGAGATGTATAAAATATTGCAGCGATCTAATGTAACTTTCAATATCCACTCTGATGCTGCACAAGGAACAGTGGATAATATGAGGATGTTTCAGGCAACCGGTGTGGGCACATGCCTGCTTACCGATACGGGATGGAATATGTCTGACCTCTTTGAGGCTGACCGCGAAGTAGTTACGTATTCTAATATTAACGAATGTATCGAGAAGGCAAAATATCTGCTTGAGCATGAGGATGTCAGACAACGGATAGCAACTGCAGGTCAGAAGAGGACTTTAAAAGTCCACAACATGCTAAACCGCTGCCGTCAGTTAGATGAGATTATTCAAAGAAGACTTTGATTTTGAATTATGAATATTGACATTCCTGTAAACCTTCCCAAGACAGCCATAATAGGCGCATCAGGGTTCCTTGGTTCTGCTTTTTTATCAAGTTACAGACAGATCTATCCTGATACTACAGGAACAGCGCGGGATCACTCTGGTGAAAATGTTTTGTATTTGGATTTGCTTGACCCTGACATTACTCAAATGAGACTCTCTGAGACAGGACATAAAGAGGCATTGATACTTTCTGCAATTTCGAAGATTGATAAGTGTGAAACGGAAAAAGAATTAAGCAGAGAAATTAATGTCCAAGGGACACTTGAACTTGCACGTCAGCTTGTTAATGAAGGAATTAAACCTGTATTTTTTTCGAGCGATTATGTTTTTGACGGTATAACGGGAAATTATACGGATGACTCTCAGACAAACCCGATTACAGAATACGGAAGGCAGAAGGCTGAAGTGGAGTCAAAATTTGAACATATCACTAAAGGAAATTATCTGGTTGTACGCTTGAGCAAGGTATTTTCGTTGAAAAAAGGCGATGGTTCGCTTTTGGATGAAATTGCTGGAACGCTGGCGTCTGGAGGGATTGTCAGAGCGGCTTTTGATCAAATCTTTTGTCCAACTCTTATCTCTGATGTAATTGGTGCTGTTGCCTGCCTGCAAGCAAAAGGTACAACCGGCATTGTTAATGTATGTTCTCCGGAAGCATGGTCGAGGTATGATATAGCCGTGGCTTTGGCTGAGAAAATGGGGATTGGACCAGGAAGAATAAACAGGATATCACTCGATGAAGTTGGATTTAAATCCAAACGCCCCAAGAATACAAGCATGGTCCCGAAGAGATTATTGTCAGAAGCTGGTACCACCTTTACATCTCTGACTGAATGTATTGAACAAACTGCCATTAGCTGGAGCGTGACATAGTGGGAAGACAAAAGAAAACCGAAAAAGAAGTCTGGAATAAGGTCAAAGACTTGATGGAGAAAAAGCAGATAAAACTCGGTCCGCACTGGTCATTTAATCTTCATAATGATCCGAAGCGGCTTGCATTTGTTTTATCGAGATACAAATTCGCAGCTAAAATGGGAGCGAAAAATAAAAAAGTTCTTGAGCTGGGTTGCAGTGAAGGTATCGGCACTCCTATTTTGTCTGAGTTTGCTCTGAGTTATCTGGGAGTTGATATGGACAGCGCTGCGATTAGAGCTGCACAGAGAAACTGGAGTGATGATAATACTACATTCATTAATGACGATTTCCTCGGCAAGGTCTACGGCGCTTTTGATACTGTAGTGAGTCTTGATGTGGTTGAACATATAATGCCTTCGAGCGAAAACCTGTTTTTTGAGACCTTATACAAAAATATGAGTAAGGACGGCGTCGGCATTGTAGGTACCCCAAACGTAACATCGTCTTCCTATGCATCGGCACCAAGCCAGGCAGGACACGTAAACCTTTTTGACGCGGAGCGGTTGAAAATGATGATGGATAAAATCTTCCATAACGTTTTTATTTTCGGCATCAATGATGAAATTGTTCACACAGGATTTGCACCTATGGCCCACTATCTAATCGCTATAGGGTGTTATAAGAAAAAGAGGATATTATCTTGAAAAACAAACAGGAGCGCTCCAGATGGGAACCAGTCAAAGATATGATGGGGAAAAGGGAGGTACTGATAGGACAACACCTGGCACATCAATTTACTAAATCTCCGAGAAGGATATTGCATATGATGAGCTATTACAAGTTTGCCGCAAAACTTATTGGAAAACAGAAAAATGTGCTGGATATCGGATGTGGAGAAGGGATAGGGACATGGCTGCTGGCTGTAGAATGCGGGCAAGCAAATGGTATAGATACAGACAGTGAGGCTATCGGGATTGGAACAAACAACTGGAAAGACCGGAGGATATCGTTTAAATGCATAGATCTATTCAAGATGAAGAAAAAAAACTATGATGCGGTAGTTAACTTTGATGTGATAGAGCACATATTGCCTGAGAATACGTACCGGTTTTTTCAGAAGATTTCAGATTGTCTGGACCATGATGGAATAGCTGTGATAGGCACGCCGAATATAACATCTGATCAGTATGCCTCTCCAATAACAAAGGCAGGGCATGTTAATCTATATTCTGGAGAGCGCCTTGAAGAAGAGATGAAGAAATATTTTCACCACGTATTCCTGTTCGGCGCCAATGATGAAGTGGTCCATACAGGGTTTTTGCCAATGGCCCATTATCTCATAGCAGTAGGCTGCAGAAAACGAAAAAGCTGATGAACCTGGAAATGGGCAGACCGGGCCTTTCTGTTTTAATGCCGAACTATAACCATTCGGGATATATAGGTGAAGCCCTTTCAGCTATTCTTAAACAGTCATACAAACCTTTTGAGATCATAATAATCGATGACGCCTCAACAGATAACAGCATTGGGATTATCCAGGAATTTGCCGAACATAACCCTAGTGTTCGATTGATAGTAAATGAAAAAAACACCGGGGTGGTTGATAATCTAAATAGACTTCTTGAGATTGCAAGAGGAGATTATGTTTATTTTGCTGCTGCTGACGATAAGATCCTGCCGCATTTTTTTGAAAGATCAATGGATTTATTGCAGAGATATCCGTCTGCCGGACTTTGTTCCTCGCTATCATTGATCATTGATGAGGAAGGCAGAAACAGGGGCTTGCACCCTTCTTTAATAATTTCAAACCATGAGACTTTTATAACACCTGAGAAGGTTTCCAATATTTTAAATACAGCAGGCTTGTGGGTCATGGGGAATGCTGCTATTTTGAAACGAAAGGCTTTATTAGATAGTGGTGGTTTTATATCGGAATTGCATTCTTTCAGTGATGGGTTTATATATCAGGTAATCGCCCTTAAATACGGCGCCTGTTTTATTCCCGAACCATTAGCATGCTGGAGGAGAATGGACAGCGGTTATGCATTATCAACAGGCACAAATCCAGTTTTAATGAATGAAATAATACGCTGCGCAGTACAATTAATGCAGACCAAATATAAAGACGTATTTTCAAGAAAATATATTAAGGATTTTGAGAAAGCGCAGTATTTTCTTATGAAGTTAAATTATTTATCTTCTGTTAGCTGTAAAACAACTCTTTCAGTGCAGAATTCTTTTCCATTTGCCGTAAGGACATTGCAAAGTATCAAAAGAATATTTCTATTGCCGTATCTGTTTATCCTCTTTAGGCCGAGGCTGAGTCCTATAATAACCAGAAAACTTAATAAATATTTTCATTTATTAAAATTTCATACAAGCAGGAAAATAAGTGTCTGTTGACAAAATATCATTTTCTTTCGGAAAGAACTGGAATGATTTTGTTCTGTTGCATTTAAACCAAGCCAGGATCAAAGAGGCCGGGAAATCATTAAGAGATTTCCTGGAGCTGCAGACCCTTGAGGGCATGACATTTCTTGATATAGGCTGCGGAAGCGGACTGTTTTCTCTCGCTGCATATAAGATGGGAGCAGCAGAGATCGTAAGCTTTGATTATGATCCTTTTTCTGTTAAATGTTGTGAATATCTGAAAGACAAAGAAGGTAACCCGGCAAACTGGACTGTGTCAAAAGGATCGATACTCGATAATGTTTTGTTGGAAAAGATCAAACAGGCAGATATTGTTTATTCATGGGGAGTTCTTCATCATACCGGAGATATGTGGCAGGCGATCAGGAATGCGGCGGGGTTTGTAAAGCCGGGCGGCCTGTTCTATATTGCGATCTACAATAAGGTACAGGGGCCTTTTGGTTCGGAGACATGGCTGGCATTAAA
>MHDW01000185.1:12686-26438 GCA_001803645.1 Nitrospirae bacterium GWC2_42_7
CTATCTCAGAAATAAGGAGATACAGGAAGAACAGGGGGATGAGCTTTATAATCGACATCAGGGATTCTCTTGGAGGATATCCTTATGAGTATGCTTCAGCCGATGAGATATTTAATTTCTGCAAAAAAGAATTAGGTTTTACTCTGGAAAACATCAAGACAGTCAATTCTCTCAGCCTCAACGAGTTTTTATTCAGAAAATCTAAAAATTAGCAGAAATGATTATTTTAGAAACTCTTCTGCCTTCGAAATGTTTGTTTTTTTCTAAAGCGGGTAGAGAACCTTAGCAAAACCTATTATAATTTGATATATTTAATAAATGGAGAGTGGTAAAGATGAATTATCTTAAGGCTGTTTTTTGGGATTATCCTCAGTTTACTGACAAAGAAAAAATTGAGAAAATCCTTCAAGACAACAAGGACACCAGTGTATACCTCTGGGTATTAAAGAGATTCCTTGAATACGGCAGGGTTGTTGATACGTTAAGCTTCTTTAATATAGAGGAAATATCCGAGAAATTACCGAAACTCAATCTGTCTGCTTACGCCGGAAGAAAATGGAAAAGGCTTGTCGAGGTATACAGTGCATATCAAGGAAAATAGGAGCTGTTATGCAACACCAATACAGAGGGAGGTTTTGCTTGATCTTATTACCAACAAGGTTATCGAAGAATCATTTTTTCTGACAGGCGGAACAGCCCTGTCTGTATTTTACCTGCATCACAGATTATCCAATGACCTTGATTTCTTTGCTCTGAATCCGGTAAATATGGCGGAAATAGATTTGAGTGTAAGGAGAAGGTGGCCGCAGGAAAGCGCAAAGATTAAGGAAGGGCCCAATTTCCTTTCTTTCCTCATAAAAGATACTAAAGTTGACTTTGTTGTTGATCCGCTTTCAAGCAAAGAGCGTCGTGAAGACCTGTGGTTCGAGAACGGGCAGCATCTATATGTTGATACGATAGATAATATCTCTTCAAATAAATTTTGTACGGTAGTCAGCAGGATTGAACCCAAGGATTTTATAGATTTCTACTTTATTCAGAAGGTTTTTCCTGAATTTAATATTGAACAGGTATACGATCATGCAAGGAGGAAAGAGGTCCTCTTTGAGGACCCGCCTACAGCAGCTTTCCAGTTAGAAGAAGGACTTGCCTTTCTGATGGAAAACAGGGCAATCCTCCCTATAACCTTAAAGGAGTATGATATTAATGACCTGTTTAAGTTTTATCAAGAGACCATTAACTGGCTTTATCAGAAAGTAAAAATGTAGAAATGTACGAAGATAAAATTGCATTTCTTTTTTTAGAAAATCTTAAGACAGTCAATTCTCTCAGCCTCAACGAGTTTTTATTCAGAAAACCGGTACAAAGTAATTAGAAAGTTTTTTAAGTATGACCTATCAGCTATGAACTAATATGTGCGGGATCTGCGGGAAAATAAACCATATTTATAAAGAAATAAAAAATGCCAGTTAATATTTTAGGTATTTCCTGCTTTTATCACGACAGCGCAGCTGTTTTAATTCAGGATGGAGGAATTATTGCTGCAGCGCAGGAGGAACGTTTTACACGCAGGAAGCATGACGCCGGGGTTCCCAAGCATGCAATTGAATTCTGCTTCAGGCAGGCGAATATAACCATAAGTGATATTGCTTTCATTGCCTTTTACGACAAGCCTTTTCTCAAATTTGAGCGGATTATTGAAGTCCGCGTGCCTTGGGTGCAAGAAGCATTATTGGTGATGCACGGTCACCTGAAATGCAGTCAAAGATGAACCTGAAGATAAAATTCAGAGAATCCTTTCGGCCCTTTGCCCCATCTGTTTTAAGAGAGAAGGTTTCTGAATGGTTCGATATTGACGGGGAAAGCCCGTATATGCTCCTGATAGCTGAGGTAAGAGAAGATAAACGTCATGCTGTCTCAGAACATGAAAATGAATTGTGGGGTATTGATAAACTGAAAGTGTTACGAAGCAGCATACCCGCGGTTACACATGTGGACTACTCTGCCCGGATCCAGACAGTCAACAAGGAAGATAACCCGATGTATTATGAGTTGATAAAGAAATTTCATGAAAAGACAGGCTGTCCTGTGATTATTAACACATCTTTCAATGTAAGAGGGGAGCCCATCGTATGCACACCGGAAGATGTATATATATGCTTTATGCGTACAAATATGGATTATCTGGTTCTTGGAGATTTTATTCTGGATAAGTCAGAACAACCGGAATTTAAAGATGATATGGATTGGAAAAAGGAATATGAGCTGGATTAGATTTGACGTGCGTAAGATAGTTGCAAACATTCTTCTTGCAATTACATCGATTATTATTATAATTACTCTGGCAGAAATATTTGTGAGGATATTTCCACCGAAAGGAGTTTATTCGCCTTCTGTTTATGATGATGAAATAGGTTTAATTATCTATCCTGAAAGTAAAGTTATTTACAATAAAGTGAGATATACTGAGAGCTTTACAAATAAAGATGGATTTCTGGATGTAGATCATCAACAGGGCAATAATAGAAAAATAAAGGTTGCATTTTGGGGTGATTCATATGTAGAAGCGATGCAGGTAACGAGCAAGCAAAGGTTTTTCAGGCTTTTGCCTGAGACAATCGGAAAAAATGAACTGGAGTATTTCGGTTTTGGCATCAGTGGTCAGGGCACATTGCACTCATATCTAAATTACAGAAAGCAATCAAAGAAGTATGATTTTGATGTTGTTGTATATGTTTTTGTAGAAAATGATTTGGGTGATAACATTCTATCAATTTCAAATAATAATCTTAGACCTATGGCAAAACTTTCAGAATCATCGCCAACAGGGTTTGAAATTAACAATGAATACAAAAAGTACAACTCTCTTTTTTTTAGGATGTCTCGCAGTATAAATCGGCACTCACTTCTTGCAAATATTGTAGTTCAAAAGATTATTCTCCTTAAACAAAAAGGGATAATGCTAAAGCTTAATGAAGAAGAAAAAAAGATGACAACCGTGGCCAAAGGTAATGCGCCTGAGCAAAATAATTTACCTTCCACATGGCCTGCTCCAGTAAAAGAATATGCAGAAAAACTCGGTTTTAATATACTGAAAGAGTGGAATAAAGAAGTTAGGGACGCTGGAAAAGATTTTATTGTTTTTTATGTGCCGAGAAGTGAAGAAACATTGTATAGCTCTCCCAAAGATAATGATTCTTGGAAGATGTGGCTTCAGAGATCATGTGCAACTTTAAATATACAGTTTATTGATCCTTCCGATTCATTTATTCGAGAACGAAAACAAGGTGTTCAAATATATGATGATCATTGGACTCCTGAAGGGCATATAATAGTGGCGCATATTATAGAAGAATGGTTAACGAATTATTTTAAAATGGGAAACTAATTGCAATATGATTGCACATCTTAAAAAGGAAGTTGAAGGATTAAAAATTAACAAAAAGACTTTGAGAAACTTCGGTATTCTATTTTTCTTTGTTTTTTGTATGATTTCATTATATGCATTCCGAAAAGACAATATATACTGGACATGGCTTCTATTTGCAGGAATATTTTTCTTGGCTCCGGTCTTGTGGTTCCAGGGTTATTAAGAGGTTTCTTTAAATTATGGATGCTTTTTGCGTTTATTTTAGGATGGATAATGACTCGCATAATTCTTACTATTACTTTTTTTGTTATAATTACTCCATATGTAATAATATTGAGAATATCAGGGAAGGATTTATTAAATGAAAGAATTGATAAAGAGTCTGAAACTTATTGGATGAAGTATGAGATAATTAATGATAAAGAAAGATATAAGAAACAATTTTGAGGATTAAATTATGGGAAAACTTGAAATAGTTAAAGAAGTCTGGGAGTTTTTGCGAACAAGGAAAAAATGGTGGTTAACGCCTATTATTTTAATTCTGCTTTTACTTAGTCTGTTAATTGTTTTTACTTCAGGTTCAGCTGTTGCACCCTTTATTTATACATTGTTCTAAAAAAGAATCTTCACTAAAATACAAACTCCCAGTTAGTAGCTATGAGCTATCACCTATGAGCTAATTATGTGCGGTATCTGCGGAAAAATAAATTTTAACAACGAACCAGTCGGCGAAGACCTCCTGAAAAAGATGACTGCTGTCCTTTCCCATCGCGGTCCTGATGACGAGGGAATATATCTTAATATTAAGCAAACAGCTTCCCGCAATGAGCTATCAGCCATCAGCTATCAGCAGAGGGATAGTCCCTCTGTAGGTCTGGGACATAGAAGATTATCAATAATAGACCTTTCACCATCAGCGCATCAACCCATGTCGAACGAAGATGGCAGTATATGGATAGTTTACAACGGAGAGATATATAACTTTCCTTCACTCAGGGAGGATCTGGTAAGGAAGGGGCATATCTTTCGTTCCAGGAGTGATACTGAAACAATAATACATCTTTACGAAGAATACGGACCTGAATGCCTTAAATTCCTGAGAGGTATGTTTGCATTTGCGATCTGGGACGAGAAAAACAAATCCCTTTTTATCGCAAGGGACAGGGTTGGAAAGAAACCTCTGTATTATTTTCATTCAAAAGGATCTTTTGTGTTCGCCTCAGAGATAAAAGCTATTTTGCAGGATGAAAGTATTGAGAGAAAGCCGGATCATACAGCGATCCATCATTATCTTACATATCAGGATGTGCCTTCACCATGGACAGCATTTGAAGGAATAAAGAAACTCCCTCCGGCTCATTATCTTGTATTAAAGGACGGCAAAGCTGAGATCAAGAGATACTGGAAGCTTTCATATCTTCCAAAGCATGTAACGAGCTTCGAAAGCCTGAAAAAAGAAACACTCGAAAGACTTAAAGAAGCAATAAGAATTCGTCTTATAAGTGATGTTCCCCTCGGCGCATTTCTGAGCGGTGGTATAGATTCAAGCGCTGTTGTTGCCCTGATGGCAGGTATGATGGATAAGCCTGTTAAGACCTTTTCGATAGGGTTTAAAGAAGACGCTTATAATGAATTGAAATATGCCCGCATGGTTGCTGATAAATTTAAGACTGACCACACTGAATTTATAGTCGAGCCGAAAGCGCTGGATGTAATGGACAAGCTCGTCTGGCATTACAATGAGCCTTTTGCTGACTCCTCAGCTATTCCGACTTACTATGTGTCAAAACTTGCCAGAGAACAGGTAACGGTCATACTTACCGGTGACGGAGGCGATGAGAATTTTGCCGGGTACGGACGGTATGCCGCAAACGAAATTTCTAAGGAGATGCATCGGTATTTTCCGGCTTCGTTTGTGCGATTATTACTTCCTGTCATTATGATGATGCCGCATGTTAATGATTCGTCCAATTTTTTCTGGAGGCTAAAGAGATTTCTGCAGGAATATTCAAAATCTCCGGAAATGATGAACGCTCAGTGGCTCTGCCACTTTTCTACTGAGATGAAGAACGACTTTTATACAGATGATTTCAGATTTCGGAGTTCTTTCTCTGATTCCTTTGACCTTATTTTAGACAAATACCGGGATTCTGAAGCAGATAATTTCCTCGACAGGACATTGTATGCGGACGTGATGATGTATCTGCCTGACGACCTGTTGGTGAAAGTGGATGTTGCGTCCATGGCCAACTCACTGGAGGCTCGTTCGCCATTTCTTGACCATGAATTCATGGAGTTCGCTGCCAGAATACCGGCAGGGTTGAAGCTGAAAGGAAGAACAACTAAGTATATTCTAAAAGAGGCTTTCAGAGGCATACTGCCAGATGAGGTTCTGTTCAGGGAAAAGATGGGTTTTGGGGTGCCGATAGACCACTGGTTCAGGAATGAACTAAAGGATATGGCCTATGATATTTTATTGAGTGAAAAAGCGATAGCAAGAGGGTATTTCAGGAAAGATGCAGTGAAAAGGATCCTTGATGAACATACATCAAATAAATGGAACTGGCAGAACCATATCTGGAATCTTCTGATGCTGGAACTCTGGCACAGGATGTTTATAGACAACTCAGCTATGAGCTGCAAGGCATGAGCTCTTTAAGGATTTGTATTGTTTCACCGCTTTTTCACCCGAATACCGGGGGACCGGGAAGACAGGCGTTTACAATGGCAGAAAAGCTTAATCAGAAAGGTGTTGCTTTAACGGTTATTACCAGGGAGTTAGATATTGAAATCCCTGAATTGAGTGGTGTTAAGATCTATCGCATCAAGACAGTTAACCCAGGACAATACAGCCTTATAAGGTTTTCACTGATAAATATTATTATATCAGCATCGTTCTCTCTTGGCGCGTTGGCAAGACTTTTATTATTAAGAAAACAATTTGATATAGTTCAGTTTTATGGTGCAAGTCTGCCATTGCTTATTTGTCTTCCTTTATTGAAAGTGCTTAAGAAAGAAGTTGTTGTTAAGGTGTCCGGAGCAAAGCCAGGTATGGAGATGGGAAGTTTAAAAGGATCAATATTAAGACCGTTGTTGTCAGTAATATACTCGTTAGTGGACAGAATTATTGTTATGAGCGATGAATTAAGGCACAAGGTTTTGATCGAAGGTTTTCCAGAAAAGAAAATTGCGAGGATACCCAATGGGGTTAATACAGAATTGTTTTATCCTTGCTCTGACAAAGAAAGGAAAGAACTTAAAAACAACAACAAATTGTTAAACAAAAAGGTTCTTGTTTACTCCGGTTGGCTGGTTGAAGGCAAAGGACTTGATACGCTCCTGGAGGCGTTTAGATTAGTTGTAAGTGAAAACAGGGAAACAAAATTGCTGTTGCTTGGGAAGGGGCCGCTCAAGGACAGACTTAAAGATAAGGCAGATTCTCTGAACATTTCTGATAAAGTCTGCTTTAAAGGAAATGTGACAAATGTACATGAGTTTTTAAATAGTGCAGACATTTTTGTCTTTCCTTCTTTCAGGGAAGGAATGCCGAATTCCCTTCTTGAAGCAATGGCATGCGGCCTGCCGGTTATTGCATCAAGGATCGGCGGTATTGTGGATATAGTTGAAGATAACAAGTCAGCCATTCTTTTTGATCCTGGCGATGTATCAGGGCTTGCATCAGCTATAATTAAGCTGCTGAATAATGATGAAATAAGACAGGCTCTGGGGGCTGAGGCAAGAAAAAGGATTGAAGGTGGTTTCTCGATAGACAGGGTAGCAGATGAGTATATTAAACTTTACGAAAAACTTGCGGCCTAAACTGATAAATTATGAAAGTTTTGCGCTTAAACCTGATTCTCATCAGGAGATGATAGGAGTGAGAAAAATATGAGTATTGATGTACTGTTAATAAAACCTGATTTTAATGATATTGCAGTAATGCCTCATTTGGGTTTGGGGTATCTGGCGTCTGCGCTTGCAGCAAAAGGGATGTCTGTTCAGATCCATGATAATACCCTGTTGGAATATGATGATCATAGAATGGTTGGTCTTATAAAAGAGGTGGCACCAAGAGTTGTCGGCATTTATGCAGCGACTCCAATGATAAAACGTGCCCTTGAAATAGCCGGCCTGGCCAGGAAGGTTAGTACTGATATTTTAACAGTCATGGGAGGTCCTCATCCAAGCTGTACTGTTGAGGAAACTTTGCATTGTAAGGATTTAGATGTTGTGGTTATCGGGGAGGGTGAGGAGTCATTTCCTCAAGTAGTCGCGAGTCATATTGGCGGCAGTAAAGATTTTTCGGATATAGAGGGATGTGCATTTAAAAATGACAAGCATGAAATTGTATTAAGTCCTCCTCGTGAAATGATAAAAGATCTGGATTCTCTTCCGTTCCCGGCTTTAGATATGATGCCGATCGAGTTATATTTTAAAAAGAGAAGCAACTTTGGAGTGTTGCAGAAAAATTCCAGAAGTTTACCTATTATTGCTTCCCGTGGTTGTCCATCCAATTGTACATTTTGCCAGAGGTTCTTAGGGAAAAAATTCCGTGTCCGTAGCGCTGAAAATATTGTAGATGAGCTGGTCTACATGAAAAATAAATTCAATGTAACAGAATTTAATTTTCTGGACGATAACTTTACTCTGCATAAAAGGCGTGTGCTGGAGGTCTGTGATCTAATTCACAAAAAGGGATTAAAAATTACATTTCGTTTTCCCAACGGAGTGCGCGAGGATTTTTTGGATGAAGATATCCTGCGGGCATTAAAATCTGTGGGTTGTTATCATCTGGATTTCGGCATAGAAAGCGGCAGTCAAAAAGTTCTGGACTTAATGAAGAAGGGAAAAAAGATCGAAAAGATCGCTGAAAAGGTTCATTTATGCAAGAAGAACGGGTTTAAATTATCAGCTTCTTTTCTTTTTGGAACACCTGGTGAGACATTGGGGGACATGGAAGAAAGTATCAGGTTTGCAGTTTCATTACCACTTGACAGCGCAAGCTTTGGCACCGTGATCCCTTTTCCGGGAACAGAACTGAGAAAAGAGGTGATAGAGAAGGGGTATCTGGTGCATAGCGAATATGAATATTATAACCCCGGGCTTGATAATTTTAAGCCGCCCATAGAGACTCAGGAATGGACAGCTGACGACCTTCTTGATATGTTGAAAAAAGCTAATCAAGCCTTTTTCTTCAGACCTAAACAGGTGTTGAAAATGCTGCCTACTATTATGCTCAATCCTTCCAACATTAGGCGCTACATGGTTTCATTATTTAGGACAATTAAGGGTTGAAGCATTAATTTATTAATTGACAGTATAGCGGATAAATACATTAAACTCTACGATGACCTATCAGCTAAGTGATTTCGCAATTATCATCCCTGCCTACAATGAGGCAGGAAGGATTACATCTACTATCGCGGGTATCAGGAAGTCCAGTGATGCGGACATAATTGTAGTCAATGACGGCTCTGATGACAACACAGCAGAAGAAGCAAAGGCAACAGGAGCTATTGTGTTGAGCTTGCCTTTTAATCTGGGATATGGAGCAGCGCTCCAGACCGGGTACAAATATGCTCTGGACAAAGGCTATGAGTTTGTGGTGCAGATGGATGCAGACGGACAGCACGATCCTGCCTATATATTACCGCTTGTTACTGAAGTGCGGTTAGGTTCGGCCGATGTTGCGATAGGCTCGCGCTTTCTCGGGGAAGGAGACTATAGGCCGACAACTATCAAGAAGATAGGGATGATCTTCTTCAGGATGATAGCTTCTTATATCACCGGGCAGAAGATAACAGACCCGACCTCAGGCTTTCAGGCCCTGAATCAAAAGGCCATGAATTTTTATGCAAGTGATGCTTATCCCGTGGATTTTCCGGATGCCGATGTTCTGGTAATGCTTCACAGAAAAGGCATAAGCTTCAAAGAGATTCCTGTCCGCATGAACCATAGCACCAAGAAAAAGACAATGCACAGCGGATTTGTCCCGCTGTATTATCTGTTTAAGATGGTTCTTTCGATATTTGTTACGATGTTGAGGAAGGATTGAATTACCGCTTTAACAGAGACAATCTTCTTTTTATACTCCTTCTGCCTTCAGTATTTCTCCTCGCTACTTTTAATATCTGTGATTTTGACTCCTGGATACATCTGTCTTTCGGCAGGCATATAGTTGAGAACAGAGCTTTTGCAGGCCATGAGATCTTTGTATATCCAAACCTCGGCGCTGCAATAACAAACCCCTACTGGTTCTTTCAGATCCCTCTTTATCTTTCATACAAGGCCGGAGGACTTGCCGGAGTGGTGGTTTTTAAGTCGCTTATTGTTTCAGCTTTTTTCTTCATTTTTGCAAAACTGCTCAATGAATTCAGGGTAAAAAATGTTTATGCTTTTATTTTTTCTCTTTTAACAGCTTTGCTTGTAAGGTTTAGATTTGTTGAAAGGCCTGAGATATTTGCTTATCTCTTTTTTATTATTTTTCTTTTTATTTTAACAAGGGCATATTACAGGAATACGAAACTTATCTATATACTGCCTTTGATCCAGATATTATGGGCAAACAGCCATCAGAGCGCTTCGCTTGGAATACTGACTGTTCTGGTTTTTTTTGCAGGAATGGTATTTGACAAATATGTCAGGAAAGCTGATGTCAGACAACCGGCATGGAAAACGCCCAAATATATTATGATGATACTAACAATAACAATATTGATCATCGGCGGTTATTTCCTGAACCCTTATTCGTATAGTAATTTATTTGCACCGGCAGTGCTCTTCTCTGATATCAGTATAACGCAGTCAATAAATGAGATGCAGCCGGTCACATTTGATCCTTCCTACTTTTCAGCATATCTTGCTGTTTTGATCGTAGGTATCTTATCCATATTATTGAACTGGAGAAGGATGCCTTCGGCCTGGATAGTGCTTTTTTTGATATTTTCATTTGTATCATTCAAGGTTGTGCGCTCCCTGCCCCTTTTCTTTTTCATATCAATGCCTTTGATAGCTATGACTGCCTCAGGACTAATGTTTCAGGGGACAGCCTTAAAAAAGATCTATCCTGCAGCCATATCTGTTGTTATTGCTGCAGCCGTATTTTTTTCAGGGATCTATGGACGATATGTTTTTGGATTTGGAGAGGAGAAACAGTTGTTCGCCTCAGACTCTGCAGCTTTTGTCAAAAAGCAGGGTCTGGACAAAAAGCGTATTTTTAATTATTTCGGATGGGGCGGGTATCTTTCATGGAAGCTTGGTGAAGGCAAGGTGTTTATTGACGGCAGATATGCCGGAGGTAATCTCTCTAATGACTATGATCATATCCTTGCAGCTTCATCTAAGTGGAAAGAGCTGATCAGGGAATATGAAATAGAAATTATAATTGTAAATTCGATCGGGTTCAGCGATGGCATTATATATCCGCTTATTCCTGCTTTATTGTCCGACAGTTCGTGGAGGCCTGTTTATGCCGGAGCAGGCAGCCTTGTATTTGCGGATATTGAAAGGAATGGTTTTCTTCAGGAGATACCCCGTTCTGCCGTGTTTCAGGAGATGGTAGATGAGGCAGGGTTTTTATATTCAGTGGGCATAAGAGGAGAGATCGAAAAAACTCTGGGGAAACTCTACTTGAAAAAACAGGAATATGCAAAAGCAAAATATTATTATGAAAAATGGCTTAAGAGAACCCCCTCTGATAGTTCTGCCAGGGGAGTTTATGATATGTTAAACAATATGGGATACTGAATATGATTCAGAAAATAGAAAGGGGTCAAGGATTCGAGGGGCCCTTGAACCCTATTCTAATTGTGAGGTGAAATATGAATCTTAGAATGAAGATGATAGCTGTCTTGATCGGGTGTGTTCTTTTTGTCTATATCATTGAGCTTGTAAGGAGGAGGAAGCTCAGGGAAGAATATTCATGGCTTTGGCTGGCTACCGGAGCTACAATTGTTATACTTTCGTTATGGTATGACCTTCTCGTAGCGATAAGTAATTTCATAGGCGGAATATTGCCGTCTTCAGTACTCTTTTTTTGCGGTATGGTCTTTCTTATCCTGATCCTCCTCCATATGTCTGTAAAGATATCGATGCTTACTGATCAGATCAAGACCATTGCGCAGGAAACAGCAATATTAAAAGGCGAAAAACAAAAAAAGAAATGAAGAAGCTTGTTTTAGCGGCTCTTGTCCTGCTTGCCATATTTTACCTGCCTTTTATCAATAAGGCTGTTCATATTGACGACCATAACTTCATAGCAATGTCAGAGGCAATTGAGCTCCCGCTTTCTTATAAACAAGGATATGCTTATTATTTTACGGGAAGTATGACGGAGAATTATAATCCCTACGGCTCATCACACCCGCCTTTTATCCCTTTATTTCTGAAACTATTGAGCATTATTGCCGGCGGTTATAAGGAATATATGCTTCATGCTGGTTTTTTGATATTCTCTTTTCTGCTTGTAATCTCAGTATTATTATTAAGTAAAGAGGTTGGAATTCCGCCTTTCCCAACTGCATTATTTATATGCACAAATGTTGCGATTCTTCCTGTTGGCCACAATCTTATGGCTGATATGCCTATGCTTTCTTTCTGGATGCTGGCCGCATATCTGTTTATATCAGGTATAAACAAGGATTCACAGAGAAGGATCCTCTCTTCGATCTTTCCTTTAACAATAGCCGGGCTTATTTCATACCAGACTTTTTTTTTGCTTCCGGCATTCCTGCTGCCTTTGCTTGCAAAGAAAAAAATTGATATAAAGACACTTGTTATCTTTTTTATCCCTGCAGCTGTCCTTGGATCAGTACTTCTCTATCTAACACTGCAATACTCATCCCCTATTACAGGCATTTTTAATGAAATAAGAATGGGGCTTCAGCCTGACAGGCTTTTTAATAAAGGACTGGGCATACCGGTCTCTATCGGGGTGTCGATGCTTTTTGTATTGCCCGCGATCTATAAAGATATGATCATATCCAGAAAAAATATTATTATGGCAGCAGGAGCAGTTCTGATAGTAATACCACCTGTTGTGAGCCTCTCTTATCCGCTGTGGAGCAGTATCTGGCTGGTACTGCTTGCTTCAACAGGACTTTTTTCTGTTGTATTTACTGTCCAAAATGGCTTTAAAAGAATTAAAGACAGCCCTATGGTCTTGTTTATGCTCCTATGGCTGGCATCTGTGCTTTTCTATAATATTTTTCTGATGCCTTTTGGAGCGCTCAGATATATTATGCCTGTTATAGTTCCAATCTCTTTTTTGATATTTTGGATATCAGCGAAAAGCAAGAGATTGATGCTCTCTGCAATACTTACATCTTTGCTGGGGCTTGCTGTGGCTTATAGCGATTATATATACGCATCTTCATACAGGGACTTCTCGGAAGTGACCAAACAGACAGTCGGCACTGTACGCAGCAGAGTCTGGTATATTGGAGAATGGGGGATGCATTATTACATGGATAAACAAGGATTCAGATATCTTGTGAAGAACAAAGATATCCCTGAAGAAGGAGACTTGATAATTATGGCTGATGTGCCGAGGCTTTGGTCGCCTTCTCTCGAATTATACAGCCGCATGAAATTAATAGATGTCAGGGAAATTGGCAGTTGGTATCCGATAAGGGTGATGGGGGCTGATATCAATACAGGATATTATTCATATTTGTGGGGATATCAGCCTTTTACTCTTTCGAGCCTGCCAGTTGAGCGGTTCGGTATTTTCAGGGTAATAGACCCATACAAATGACGACTTTCAGAGCGCTTATACTGGTCTTTCTTTTAACGATCCTCGCCTACAGCAATACACTCAACGGCGAGTTCCAGTTCGATGACGATCTATCCGTTAAAAGGAACCCTTATGTCACAGGAAGTTCAAGGCTTTCCTGGGATAATATTAGTCTGAATGCGGTAAGCGGAGGCAGGCCTTTCACATCTATTACTTTTGCACTGAATTACAGGTTCGGAGGGTTTGATGTAAGATGGTATCACATAACCAATCTTGCAATTCATCTTTTTAACGGCCTCTTGCTTTTTGTCTTTGTTCTCCGGACATTTCGTTCTCCGAAACTGCCGTCTTTTTATTCTGATAGCGCTGAAACTGCCGCGCTCTTCGCCTCTGCGATATTCCTTCTTCATCCAATACAGACTCAGGCGGTCAGTTATATTTCCCAGAGGTCAGAATTGCTTGCCTCTCTGTTTTTCCTCTGCGCGCTCCTTGCGTATATTGAGGCAGTCAATTCTGAAAATAAGATCAATTCATTCCTGCTTTATCCTGCGTCTGCACTTTGCCTGCTGTTTGCAATAGGCAGTAAGGAAATAGCTGTAACAATACCTGTTGTTATGCTTATGTATGATCTCTATTTCCTGAGGGACAG
>MHDW01000186.1:0-7668 GCA_001803645.1 Nitrospirae bacterium GWC2_42_7
GTGCGTTAACCCTTTTGCCATTGATTTAAACACCCTCTCCCTACCCTCTCCCCTCAAGGGAGAGGAACTTTACCCACACCCATACACGAAGAAATAAATAAATTAATCTGTGTGACTGGGCTGATACTGAAAAAATGACTGATATCTGCCTTATATGTCTCCTTATCATCTGCGTCTGTTGTTATAGGCCGGAATTATTAAAGAGAACAGGGGAGCAGACCTGTTGTCCCGAGCTGACCCTGCAGAAGAATTCATCCTAAAAACGGCAGTTCGAGTCTGTCATTGCGAACCTGCCTGCCGGCAGGCAGGCAAAGTGAAGCAATCTCGCAGTTTTATCCTGAGATTGCCACACACCCTTCGGGTGTTCGCAATGACATGTTTTTATTCACTTTTTCGTTTTAACTGCTTTTTTTAGGTTCATAGGCCTTTCCAGATCTTTTTATTTGAAATAGCCTAATATCCTGGATTTCGGAATGTTTGTCAGATCAGCGGTAATATTTTTAATTAGGTTTGATTTTATTTTTGGATCTAATTTTTTAATGATCTCCTTGTTGATCTTTTCTCCTGCAGCCAGATACCAGTCTTCACAATCTTCCTTTTTAATTAAAGCGTTGATATCAGAAACGATTGTTTTAATCAGTTTTTTGTCGATATCTGCTTTAAGATGGTGGGGTTCCCCATATCCTCTTGCAACTTCGCCTTTTCCACCCCCTCCAGTAAATCTTCCGGCTACATCACTTAATTTTTCCCCTAACTTGGTGTGTCCCTCGATCGAGTCATAGTTCTCGATCAGTTCGATCTTAGGGCTTTTACCAGTGCCTTCAGTTACCCTGTATGCTTTGAAATGTCCGAGATCAACAGTGATAATTATTGTCTTCATAATGCTTTCTCCTCAAAGCCAGGGCCAATATTCGGAAGTTGAAATGGCTGGCTTTTGTTTTAACGTTTTTTTTTGTACCCGCTGTTTTTTAGAGTGTTTGATACCTATGTTTTTTCTGTTCATACATCAATTTGTCAGCATCGCGCAGAAGTTCATCGATAGAGCGTGGATTTTCAGGGTCATAGAAAGAGATTCCTGCACTCAATGAAAGTTTATATGCACCTTTTTTCTCTGTGTTGTAGTTTTCGAGATTTTCCTGGAGTCGTTCAATGATCAGATCAACATTTTCCTTGACATTTCCGACCGGGATCACCACAAATTCATCACCGCCAATACGGGCAACAACATCAGAACTGCGATAAGTTGCTTTGAGGATCCTGGCAGTTTCAATTATTGCATTGTCGCCTTCCTTATGGCCGAAATCATCATTAATAACCTTGAGCCTGTCCATATCAGCATAAAGCAGGAATATTCCTTTTCTGGCTCTGTCGGCAAGTTTTAGCTGTTGTTCAGCCAGCACCAGAAATCCCCTCCGGTTGTACAGTCCTGTTAGTTCATCAGTAATGGACAAGGTATGCAGTTTGTCTTCCATTACCTTAAGTTGAGTGACATCTTTTGAGACTATGGTTACAGCCGTGATTCTTCCCTTAAGGCTTTTAACCGGACTGAATGTCCTGATAAAATATCTGCTGTCCCGAGGGCTTTGATGTTCAACCTGGAGAGATTCACCTGTGCTGAATATGTTTTCTATTATCTCTGAAAATTCTTTTGTGTCTTCAGACGGATGAAACTCACCATAATATTTTCCAAGTATATGGTCTTTTAATAAGCCACATCTTTTTAAGTGTTTCTCATTCATGAACAGGTACCTGCATTTCCTGTCTACCAGATAAATGGAATCATCTGTAGAGTCAACTAAAGAGCGGTATTTTGCTTCACTTATCTTGAGCTGTTCTTCTATCTGTCTGCGCTCTGTAATGTCCTTTATGAGGCCGTCATATGCAGTAAGCTGATGCTGTTCATCAAACCTGAGGACAATTGTGTTTGCTACCCAGCGGATGCTGCCATCCGCATGAATTATCCTGTGTATAAGGGATGGCTGAACTTCACCCCTGAGAGATTTTTCAGCATGTTCTATAACGCTTTTCCTGTCTTCTTCATGGATCATACTGTGCCAGAGATAAGGATCGGCATCGTAGTCCTCGGTCGTGTATCCTGTGACCCCGATACAGCCCGGGCCGTGGGATGTTCTAACAGGACGGTTGTTCTTAATCTGCACAGTATAAATATAGTCGGTTACTGATTCTACCAGCCTCTTATAACGTTTTTCGCTTTCCTGAATTGCATCTTCTTTTTTCTTGCTCTCTGTGACGTCGCGGAAACTCCAGACTCTTCCGACAATTGCATCAGCAATTTTCTGGGGTTTAGAAAAGCGTTCATAGATCCTTCCGTCCTTAAATTCAATAATATCTGTGCTTTCCTGTTCAGGGTTGTTATAAAGAGTTTTGACCAGCACAATGAAGGCGTACGGTGACTTTAGTTGATCAACAACAAATTCGAGAAGTTTTGTGTCATCACGCAGTTCTGCAAGTTCTTCCGGGATCCTCCATAACTCCAGAAATTTTCGGTTATAAAGAGATATCTTCCCTTTCAGGTCCACAACAAGAATGCCTTCAGCCGTTGCTTCGATCGCTGCATTCAGAAGTGAAAGCGACTTAAGGTCTTGTTTATCCATACGAATATTATAGGTCATAAATCTGCAAATTAAAACAACCTTTTGCCGGCCCTTCTTTTAACTTGAAATTCCCTGTAGCTTGCTACAGGGTTTTCTCTGTCATTGCGAGTATTTCAACCCCTGAAACGGAGGGGAATCTTTCTACAAGAAACTTGTCCTCTGAATGGGTGGGTGATATGCTAAGAGGTGGGAGTTTCTTAGGAGCGAAGCGAAGCAATCTCTTGTTTTGGGATTGCTTCGGGATAAAGCTCCTCGCAATGACGTGTACTATCTGTATTTGTTTTGATACCCTGTGGCTTGCTACAGGGTTGTTCATATAAATATATTGCTTGCAATTGTTCTTAAAGTAACCTAAAATCACAATTATAGATATCTTATTAACCAGTTATTTGGAAGCAATGCTTTCAAAAAAGCATGAATAAAAGCGTTAAAACATTAGTAGTGCTTTCTATTCTATTCTTAAGCCTGTTGTCTGCCTATACACTAAGAAAACCCGACAAGCAAATATTTTCTGCACCTTTTGATATTAAAGTCTTTGAAGACCACAGAGATGCATTGGAGCATTGGGCTAAAAAAGAATTCAGGGATGCTGTGCTTGTAAATATTGATGCGCATGATGATATTCAAATGGTTTCGACCGAAAATATGAATAGGCTTAAAGAGATCTCTCAAAAGACAGTCAATAGCGGTTTGGGTGGCCATAATTTCAGTGAGAATGAATCAATAAGTCCGTTAATTACCAATAGTAATTTTATTAATGCAGCTGTGAAGCTCGGAATTATAAAAAGAGTCGTTTGGATAGTTCCTTCAACATTTGATCTCTTTCAGGATAACAGCATGCAATTAGTGTCTTTACTGAAAGCATATGGATTTCAGAAGGAGGACATAAACACCTTTAAAATGAAGGGTGAATGCTTTAGAGGCAGAGCATTTGAGGTCCCTCTCGATATATGTGACATTAATTCATTGCCATATCTCAACGAACCAGTTCTTCTGAGTATTGATGCTGATTATTTTCCGCTTGCTGTTAGTGGTAATAATTATAAAATCACTAAATCCATACAAAATACCGTAAACAGGATATTTAGTAAGGGATACACTATCCAGGATGCTGTTGTTGCATATTCTGTGAATGGCGGCTTTTTAAATACTACTCACAGATGGGTGGGAGATCTTGCTGCTGATCTCCTCAGGAGTCCTGAAATGCGCGCAGAATCTGAGCTGCCCGAAAAATATGCTGTTCTTCAGAGTGTGGACCTGTTATTGACAATGAAAAGACATAAGGATCTGCTCGATTATCTTCTGCCTTATCTAAAAAAAGATGAAAAAAATCCGGCTATCAACATGTATGTTGCAAAGGCTTATCATGAGCTTGGTGAAATTGATAAATCGTTTGCTTATGCTGAAAAAGCCTGTCTTGCTGAGAATAATTACTGTTATGGGCTGCCGGAACTCGGCAGTAATATCCTGGACGATCACGGGCTTGCTTCAGCAGAGAGATTTTTTGTCCGCGGATATGAAATGTGTCCGAAAATGGATTACAGACAATTCAGATTTGCGATGAAGCTTAAGCAATCCGGCAGATACAAAGACGCTATTAAATACTTTAAAGTCTTCAGGGATCTGCACGGGTCGTTTCCGGTTGATCTATATATAGCAGAGGCATATCTTCTTATTGGAGATGAGATCTCAGCGCTTAAATATTTCGACAGCGCCAGGACAGAACTGTTGCAGAATCCCAATGCATTGGCAAGTTTCGGCGACCTGAGCACTATTAAAAGAGCAGTAAGTTTTTATGAGGAAAAAGGCCTTAATAAATCTGCTGAGGAACTCAACCAAATTATGAAGCCCGGTCATATAAATGCAATTAATTTTAGCATGTAGTAACATGAAGTCAATAAACCTAAAAACGGCAGTTCGAGTCTGTCATTGCGAACAAAGTGAAGCAATCTCGCAGTTTTATCCTGAGATTGCCACACACCCTTCGGGTGTTCGCAATGACATGTTTTTATTCACTTTTTCGTTTTAACTGCTTTTTTAGGATAAATAGTGTCCCCAAAAGTTCTTCCATATACAATATTATCCATGTTTGATTATCCGTCTGCTGTGTGATAAGGTTATTCAGAAGCAGACGAACAGATCAATTAAGGAGGTCCTAATGGAGAAAAAAAGTCTCATGATAACCCTCTCGGCTTTTACTTTCCTGATCTTTATTACCTTTTACGGATGTGACACATTTATACCAGAGGTACCGCCTGAAAATTTACCGCCGGTCCCTGATAAATGCATTACCCTGTCCAATAAACATATGAATGCCCTGATTATCGCATATAAATCAGTGGAAGTCAGCCAGTTGCAGGTCACAAAGGTTGCCAACGAATTTGCACAGTGTATGCAGGATGCCGGACTATCAAGGGGAGAAGCAAAGGGTATTTTGAAGAAAAATGAAGCTGCTGCAGTAGAGGAAGCTGAAAAAAGCAGCGCCAATGATGTACATGTTTTTCAGTAAATTTCGATAGAACCTCAGCCTGGGGTTTCTAGCGGAAAAATTAACAACAGGAACACCCTGCCAAGTAGAGATCGGGTGACATTTCTTTTACCCATTGGATAGATGTATTGTTAAAATTAATTGGGAGTCCAGTTTTAATCACGATAGGTTGTTTTTCAGCAGGAGGAGTACCCACTTTCAGACAAAGTCCGCTGTTGCTGTAATTTATGACTGTAGCTTGATATGTTTTATCGTTGTTGTATTCATATACTATATCTATGTTAGAGGGATGACGGTATTCTTTCCTTATGGTCCCGAGGGGTTTTGACAGATCAATACGTTTCTCACAATTACCAAGCCAGGCAAAAAGCTCATTAAATCTGAAAGGTTTGTTGAAGAATGCACATCCTAACTCTTCGATCATCTCCTGGCCTTTACCGTCGATGTTCCCGGACATAACAAGCTTATTTCTTATATCAACCTTGCATCCCATTTGTGCCTGATGAAGCAGCATTTCAGTTCCGGTCATCCCCGGCATTTGATAATCGGTCATGATAATATCAGCACATGGATTTAAGAAATTATTGCACTTGTCTGCCTTGCCGCTATTGATCGGGCAGACAACCGGTCTGTCAAAGAGCAGTATCTCGTAATCCCTCTGGGACATAAATATCTTAAGCATCTCAAGAGTAGTTACATCATCGTCAAAGATGCTTATTCTCAGTTTTCTCATAGTTATAACCCCTTAAACTATATTTAATGAACTGTAAGTATGCAATTCCCCGGTGCTTTCATTTATATTACCCTAAAATCAGCAAGATCATGTTCTTTTTGAATTATAATTTATAATTCTTTGATATATTATAATTAAAATGAAGTTTATGCTATATCCCAAATAGGAGAAGATAATATTCATTAATATAGTGTTTTATATTAAGAACATATCGCGAGGGGGTAAATTATGAGCAGAATTAATAAAGAAATAATGGTCAAGGTCAAGAATTCTCTGAGATCTATTGATAAGAACCTCGAAAAGGAAGCAGTAATATTTATTGATGCAAAAGGCGCGCATTGGATTAATGAACTTGCTAATGAATTTATTTCCAAAAAAGGGATACCCAAAGAAGATTTTGTGGAATGGATCAAGATCGGATCTTCTCATCTTCAGAACCTCAATTATGGCGACATAGATATTCACATGATGAAGCTTCCGGAACAGGATGTGGTAGTATTTCTCAAACAAGGACAGAAAGAGACTGATTCTAAAAAGTGTAAGCTCACTCTAAGGGAAAAAGAGCTTCTGCGTTACCTTGTGCAGGGATTTTCGAACAAGAAAATAGCAGGCCTTATGAAGATCAGTTCCGGTACGGTCAACACTCATCTTGACAATATTTATTCGAAGCTTAACTGCTCAAACAGAGTTACGACTTGTTTTACTGCCCTTAAGAACGGCCTTTACCTCCCAACCTGTAATGTTGGAGTAAATAAAATGACTTAGGCTTTATCCATCAGTAGTTGCGGTTTCATTTTTGAATACCCAGTGCTTTTGAATCGATAATTCCGGAAATAACTTATTAGGCTGGATCCTACAGAGATGTCTTCAAAAATTGCACTTTTAAGATTATTGAAACCATTGCCGGATTTCTTAAGTCAACTGACAAAAAAGAGTCGTAGCAGAATTTATCGTGAAAGTACATATCCATTTATTACTGATAAATCGTGAAGTTATAAAACGAGCTGAACGCTGAGATCAGGCATAAAAGATGCAATAAAATATTTGCCTTGATATATTTGAGGATCAGTGATATATTTTTGACGTATATATGAATTAGTTCTTTGATAAAGAAGTTTTCGTTTCCGAAAAGGTAAATCCTGGGTAATCAGGAGGCACAAAGCTACGGGTCCTTTTGAGAATGTTATTTGAAAGGACCGCCGGGCTGCCGAAGAAACAGTGCATGTCCATATGCTATCTTTTTGGAAAAGGCCTGTTTCTTGTTTCCTGGAAACAGGCCTTTTTTTGTCTGGTACGGGAGAACTAAAAAGAAGGGAGGGAAAAAAGAAAGATATCAGACGTACAGGAAGAGGGTAATGGCGACTATGAAACCACCTACCTATTTGGGCGCCATGGTTGGTGGTGGAGTCAATGGCGCAACCAGCCAACTATTGCAAATCTTATTTAGGTTTTTACAAGGTTATTTGTAAAAAAAGGAGATTTCTATGTGCTGGAAAAAACTAATATGTTTATTACTAGTAGTTGGCTTAATGGTTATCAGTTTTTCATCGCCAGTATTTGCACGTAATAAAGAACAACGCAGTCAGGTTAAAGTGCAAGCCCCCCTAGACGCTATCAATTGCCTGGCGGCCCCTGCGACTATCAGCCTGCTTGGACTTACCATAGACGTAAGCAAGGCGAGCTTCGTCTCTGAATGGCATGACGAGCAAGCTAATAACTTGACCTGTGCCGATCTGACAGTGGGCCAAGTGGCGGAAGTTAATTTGATCAGTGATACTCCTGATCCTGTGACCGGGCTGCTGACGGCAACCAAAATAGAAGCACCCGGTGAC
>MHDW01000186.1:7682-8044 GCA_001803645.1 Nitrospirae bacterium GWC2_42_7
CAGCAGGGACCAATGTCACTGTTTTGGGCCTGGCCGTAGATATCAGCAATGCGACTCTCCTGAATGATAGGAAACATTCTATTGTTGTAAGCCAGCTGAAAGTGGGTCAGATAGCTATACTGAAATTGCCCTCGAACCAGGTCCCTTTGTCTGCCACCAAACTACTGGTACATATCAACCAGGTTAAAGTGCAAGCCCCCCTTGATGTGATCAACTGCCAAACGATACCTGCAACTGTCAGTCTGCTCGGGCTTACTATAGACATAAGCAATGCGAGCTTTGTCTCCGAAGGTCATGACGACTCCAAAGGGCTCTACAAGTGCGATAGCATTTTTACCTGCGAAAATCTGGTTGTAGGCCAA
>MHDW01000186.1:8065-8297 GCA_001803645.1 Nitrospirae bacterium GWC2_42_7
AGTGATACCCCTGATCTTACGACCGGGATGCTGACGGCAACCGAGGTAGACGTACCAGATGATTATGAGAATGATGTGGAGATATTCGCACCACTCCAGAGCATTGATCCGGCAGGGGCCAGTGTCAGTGTTCTGGGTCTGCTCGTGGATATCAGCAATGCGGCCCTATTGAATGATGATGAAGAACCCATTATGATGAGCCAGTTAATGGCAGGTCAATTTGCTATGCTGG
>MHDW01000186.1:8312-10375 GCA_001803645.1 Nitrospirae bacterium GWC2_42_7
AAAGTGCGAGCCCCGCTAGACGCGATCGATTGTCAAGCTACACCTGCGACTGTCAGCCTGCTCGGACTCACCATTGACATAAGCAAGGCGAACTTCGACTCCGAATGGGATGATGACTCAGAACGGGATGATGACTCAGAAGGGCGCTATCAGTGCTATGGCAATTTTACCTGCGCAAACCTGACAGTGGGCCAGACTGTGGCTATTGAGTTAGTTAGCGATACTCCTGATCCGGTTACCGGGCTGCTGACCGCAACCGAGATAGAGGTGGAGGACGACCACGAGGATGACATGGCAATATCTGCACCACTCCAGGCCATTGATCCGGCCGGGACCAGTGTCACTGTTTTGGGCCTGCTTGTAGATATCAGCAAGGCGACACTTTTGAGTGATAATCTACATCTCATTACCGCAAGCCAACTGGTGGTGGGTCAGTTTGTTGATCTGGATCTGGCATCAAGCCAAGCCCCTCTCTCCGCTTCTCTTTTGGTGGCTGAGAGCGGCATCACTGAGGGGCATGTCTTTGTGATGGATGAGAAAGGAAAACCGGTGAATGATGTTGATGCTGATGTCAAAGCGGAAGTAAGGGTCACTGTCGCTAAGAAAATCCTCAAAATCCAGGCCACCAGCAATGGAGCCTTTCATCTGGCAGCCTTGCCAGCTGGCCGTGCAACAATTTCAGTGACGCGAGTCCATAACGGAAAAACGAGCAAAGCGAATGCTTCGTTCAGGGTAACGGCAAATACTAAAAGTAACCTCAATATAAAACTGAAGAAAGCCAAGTAGGGGTCCGTCCTCAGCATTTCTTCAAGGCCCGGGATGTTTGTCACGTTCCGGGCCTTTTTTTGCTGTCAAAAAAGCTTGAGTCCCAAAAGGCGATGGACATCACTTTGAAAACTATGGCGTTGCAAGCTGTGATTTAGTAAAAACCAACCCCTGCTCCTTGATCCCAAGCCTTTGTAACCTCAGTCGTTACCACCCTTCAATCTCAGGCTATATTTCAGTGTACTGAAAAATAGTCTTGACTATATTTCATTGAAGTGAAATAATATGATATGTATAAAAGGGATTTTTACAGAAAAGTCTGGCAGGAACTATCAGCAGAAAAGAGCATGGTCTTTCTTGCGGGCCCCCGGCAGGCGGGCAAAACAACACTTGCAAAACTTATTGCAGGTACTTTTACGAACAACCTCTATTTCAACTGGGACATCCCTGACCATAAAACCCTTTTTTTTGAAAACAGCACGTTCTTCGAGGCGATCGACCGTAAGGATTCATCCATACCTCTTATAGTCCTTGATGAAATCCATAAATACAAGGACTGGAAGAATTACCTTAAGGGCATTTATGACCAGTTTCATGAACAGTTCAGATTTCTTGTATCAGGCAGCGGCAGACTGGACCTGTATCAGAAAGGCGGAGATTCCCTTGCAGGAAGATATTTTCTTTTTCATCTCTGGCCATTTACAATAGCCGAACTCGGAGGAAAAAATTCCAGCATCAAGTCTTTTCTAAAAGACCCTCTCCATATGGAAGGCAGCAGCCGTAAAGCCCTGTCAGATATCTGGACACAGCTTGCTGCCTTATCAGGTTTTCCGGAACCCTATATATCAGGCAAGGCGACAACCTACCGAATGTGGTCCAATACATACTCTTCTCAACTCATCCGGGAGGACATCCGCGACCTGGTTGAAATTAAGTCCATCACTGACCTTGAATCTCTATATCTTCTGCTCCCGTCAAAGGTCGGCAGTCCTCTCTCAGTCCCTTCTCTTGCGAATGACCTTAAGGTAGCGTACAATTCCGTGCAAAACTGGCTGTCTGTTTTAGAGCGCTTTTTCCTGACATTCAGTATACCCACATGGACTAAAAGCATAACTCGCACTATTCAGAAAGAACGTAAAGTCTATCTCTGGGACACGCCGAGGATAAAGGACCCTGCGGCCAGATTCGAAAATATGGTCGCAATCGAATTATGGCGGGCAGTGACTCTCTGGAATGATCGGGGTTATGGCAATTTTTCTCTGCATTTTTTACGTAACAAGGAAAAGCAGGAAGTTGAT
>MHDW01000187.1 GCA_001803645.1 Nitrospirae bacterium GWC2_42_7
ATAGGTTTTTTCTTTTTTATGGAATTCAATATTATAATCCATCTTCTTTACTTTTAATCCCCTGTCTTCAAATAATGACCTTATTGAAGCTTCATCTCCTGTTTCATCAACTGTCAGCGTTATGTGTCTGTATGCCATGCCAGGCATCCTTGCCTCTACTAATCTCAAGAACCATAATGAAAAAAAAGTGATGATAAACCCTGTGACTCCTGCCACATACTGTCCGGCCCCTATCGCAAGGCCGATAGCAGCAACTATCCAGATACATGCCGCAGTTGTTAGTCCCTGTATCGAAAATCCTGTCTTCAGGATCACTCCTGCACCGAGAAAACCTACGCCTGTCATCGCACCGGCTGCGATCCTTGTTGGGTCAATCCTGGGGGACAAGGGATTTGAAGTAAAAAAATTCTCTGAGATCAACATTAAAAGCACACATGAAACACAAACCAGAAGCTGTGTCCTGAAACCTGCAGGCCTTCCATGTATCTGGCGTTCAAACCCGATTATTCCTCCAAGGAGAGTGCCTATGAGAAGCCTTGAGATTATTTCATAATCAGTTATCATTTCGCCTTTATCTTAACAAATTTTCTTTTTCCTGACTTAAAGATATACTCACCGCTTGGGATCTTCATATCAGGATCTTCTATTTTATTTTCGTCGATCTTAACTCCGCCTTGTTTTATAAGTCTCACAGCCTCGCCTGTGCTCTGGCTTATCCCGGAGAGTTTCATGATCTTCGGCACCCACATCCGGTCTTCTTCCCATGCAAGTTCGAAAACCGGAATATCTTCAGGAACACCTTTGTCTTTAAATATATGTTCAAATCCTTCTTTTGCCAGCGAGGCCGCATCTTTTCCCCAGTACCTTTCAACTATCTCTAATGCAAGGTCTTCCTTGGCCTTCTTCGGATGAACATCTCCTGTTTTTAAACCTTCCTTTAAGACATTTAACTCATCAAGGGAAATATGGCTAAGGAGGTCATAATATTTGAGCATCAGCTCATCTGTTATTGACATCAATTTCCCGAACATTTCCTGAGGAGATTCATCAATTCCTATATAATTGCCGAGGCTCTTTGACATTTTATTAACGCCATCAAGACCTTCCAGCAGAGGCATCATGATAACTACCTGCTCTTCAACACCCATTGATCTCTGTATGGACCTTCCCATCAAGATATTGAATTTCTGGTCTGTTCCCCCAAGTTCAATATCAGCTTTCAGGGCTACTGAATCATATGCCTGGAACAACGGATAGTAGAATTCAATTATTCCTATCGGCTGCTGGTTCTTGAACCTCTTTTTGAAATCATCCCGTTCGAGCATTCGGGCAACTGTTTCATGAGCGCCGAGCTGAATAATTTCCATGGCGCTCATTTTGTTCAGCCACTCGCTGTTGAATTTTATCTCTGTCTTCTGAGGATCTAGTATTTTAAAAACCTGCTCTTTATAAGTCTCTGCATTTTTTAAAACGTCTTCATGTGTCAGGGGCTTTCGGGTCTCGCTCTTGCCTGTTGGGTCACCTATCATGCCGGTAAAATCACCTATGAGAAAGACCACCTCATGCCCCAGCTCCTGAAACTGCCGCATCTTTTCGAGAAGTACTGTATGTCCAAGATGAATATCAGGCGCAGTAGGATCAAAACCTGCCTTAACTATAAGAGGTTTATTTTCTTTGTGGGATTTTTTGACCTTCCAGAGGAGCTCTTTTTCGCTGATTATCTCAACAGCGCCTCTTTTAATTATCTCTATCTGTTTTTCAGGTTCTAACATCGAAATTATCATAACCTCTTGAGGCAAAGACAGTCAATTTGCCACAAGAATTGCTTGTAGTAAACTCCTGTACTTGTTATCATTTATTCATGAAGAGTTTGATTAAATATTTGCTTCTTGTTCTGTTGGGTATGGCGATCGGTTACTTTGCTTTTGCTGCGGAAAAACCCGCTGATTCCGGAAAGAAATTCAAACAGGACATGAAAGAAGCAGGCAAAGATCTTAAGAGCGCTGCCGGAGATCTGAGGGATAAGGCCAAAGAAGACATTGAAACAGTAAAAGAAAAAGCAGAAAAAAAATTAGAAAAGGCAAAAGACAAAACAGAAAAAACCTTTAAAGAAAAGATGGGTGATTTTCAGGAGAAAATGAAAACCGGCTGGAAGAAACTAAAAGAAAAAGCCTCTGAAAACTGGGATAAATTCCGCAAAGCCATTGGGCTGGATTCTTGACAAACTATCACTGCACTCCATATAATTTTGAATAACTATGGCATATAACATACAGGAACTTTATGATCTCGGCATTAAACTCTTCGATGAAGGCAAGCTTGCTGAAGCAGAACCGATCTTAAAAGAAGTTATAATGCATAATCCAAAGTTCGCTGATGTCCATAACAAGCTAGGCATAATATCCAACCTCAAGGGCGAGCTCAAAAAAGCATCCGAATATTTTGAGAAAGCTCTTGAACTTAATCCAAGATATACAGAGGCTTCTCTTAATCTCGCTGTAACATATAATGACCTTGGTGAATTCAAAAAAGCCCGGGATGTTTTTTCGATGGCAGCCCAGATCGCCCGTCCTGACCCTGATACTGTTGACCCGTATATTGCAGGAAAGCTCGCCAATGAACATTACAAGGTCGGCAATATCTACCTTGAATTTAATATGAATGATGAGGCTATTGAGGAGTACCAGAAGGCGATTAAACTCCATCCCAAGCTTGCTGATGTTCACACAAAACTCGGTATTGCCCTGAGAAACAAAGGCCTTGTTGAAGATGCAATAGTCCATTTTGTGAAAGCAAAGGTGATCAATCCGAACTATGGGCCTGCATGGATCCAGCTCGGATTGAGTTATTATATGCAGGGACTTACAGGCCTCGCCTTTGAGGAATGGGAAAAAGCACTCGAATTCAACCCTGACCTGAAGGAAGCCGATACCTATATAAAGCTTCTCAAAAAAGAGGAAAAGTAATACGAAGTGTCCCTGCTTGATGTAAGGGATTTAAATATTTCTTTCAAGTCTTCCGGCAGATCCATCCCTGTTGTATCAGATCTCAATTTCCGGATAGGAGAATCCGAGATCTTCGGCCTTGCTGGAGAGAGCGGCTGCGGAAAAAGCATTACAGCGCTTTCTATTATGGGAATCCTTCCGCAAAACTCCTTTGCAGAAGGAGAGATTCTTTTTAAAGATAGAGACCTTCTGAAGCTCAAAAAAGAACCCATGAGACAATTAAGAGGCAGCGAAATATCTATGATATTTCAGGAGCCCATGACCTCACTTAACCCTGTGCTTACTGCCGGATACCAAATAGCTGAAACCCTTATTACACACCGTAACATGTCCAAGAAAGAAGCTATGGACAGGGCAGTTGAACTGCTCAAGGATGTCAGGATACCTTCTCCTGAACTAAGGATCAAAGAATATCCTCATCAGATGTCAGGAGGAATGAGGCAACGTGTAATGATCGCTATGGCAATAGCATGTAATCCCTCTCTTCTCATAGCTGACGAACCAACAACAGCTCTTGACGTTACAATACAGGCACAAATCCTTGATCTCATCCATGGATTAAGGCAGGAACGCAAGATGTCCATAATGTTCATCACCCATGATCTCGGTATAATTTCAGAAAATGCTGCGAGGGTCGGCATAATGTATGCAGGAAAGATCGTAGAGACTGCTGAGACCAATGAGATATTTAATAACCCCTGCCACCCTTATACGATCGGTCTGCTCGAATCTCTTCCAAAAGAGCGGGGCAGGCCGCTTAATCCGATCCCGGGGCATGTGCCGCAGCCCGAGGAATTCTCGAATGCATGCAGATTTTCAGACAGGTGCAAATTCGCTGAAGATGAATGCAGTGCTAAGGAGCCTGAACTTATCGAGGTCTCACAAGGCCATTTTGTAAGATGCCGTCTGCCGAAGGGGAAAAGATGGAACTCCTGAATGTAAGCTCACTGAAAAAACACTTTGAGGCCGGAAAGACATTTGGAGGCAGCAAAAGCCTTGTTAAAGCAGTAGATGGAATTGACTTTTCAGTTAGTGAGAACAGTGTTCTGGCCCTTGTCGGAGAAAGCGGGTGTGGCAAATCAACGGTTGCAAGGCTTGTGCTCCGCCTTTTAGATCCGACCTCAGGTTCTGTTTTATTTAATGGAGAAAATATTTTTAAATTTGGCAAGAGTTCTTTGCAGTCTTTCAGAAAATCCGTCCAGATAATTTTTCAGGACCCTTTTGCTTCATTGAACCCGAGGAGAACTGTTTATGACACTGTTTCTGAGCCATTGCAGATACACAGGATAGTGCCTGGATCTCAAATGAAAGATGCTGTTGTGGAGATCCTCGGGAAAGTTGGGCTCAGGCCCGAGATATTAGACCGCTACCCTCATGAATTCAGCGGAGGACAAAGACAGCGTATATGCATAGCAAGGGCTCTTGCTGTGTCACCGAAGCTGATAGTTGCTGACGAGCCGCTCTCTGCACTTGATGTCTCGATACAGGCACAGATCATTAATCTTCTGCAAGACCTCAGAAAAGAATCCGGCATAGCTTTTCTTTTTATCAGCCATGACCTGAGGGTTGTCCGGTATTTCAGCGATATGGTGGGCGTAATGTATCTCGGGAAAATAGTCGAGCACTCAAAAACAGAGGATATATTCAGGGAACCGATGCATCCCTATACAGAGATCCTTCTTGCTTCAGCGCCGAAGATCAGGAGTAATCAGGAAATATCAGTTAGTAGTGATGGGTCAGAAAAAGATCGTGCACGCACTACTTATCAAGCATTTAGAGCAGCTGACTTGGGAGAGGTGCCGAGCCCCATGAACATTCCTGAGGGCTGTCCATTTCATCCGAGGTGTCCAGAGAGGTTTGAACCGTGCGACAAAATAGTTCCGCAGTTAAAAGAAAATCAAGGCAGGCTTGTTTCATGCCATTTATGGAACCCATACTAATCAGAGCTTCTCTATCTTCTTTTTGATCTCAGGATCTGTCCAGTCATATTCACCATGGAATTTCTCGATGATAATACCGTTCCTGTCTATTAGAAAAGTGGTTGGCATCGAAAAAACCTTGTACTGTTTTGAGGTAATACGCTTTTCGTCCATAAGTATTTTGAAGTCAAAACTGTTCTTGCGGAGATAATCCTTCACATAGCTGATCGAGTCATCAGTCGAAATAGCTATTATTTCGAGCCCCTGTGCTTTCATTTCCGTATATAGTTTGTTAAATGACGGCATTTCATGTTTGCATGGCGGGCACCAGGTAGCCCAGAAATTCAGCAGAACAACCTTGCCTTTAAAAGAAGAAAGGGCAACATCCTTTCCATTGATGTCTTTTAATACGAAATCCGGGGCTTTAACGTTTACAAATTTGTCTGCGTCAAAAGGTGAAACAGCCTCTTTATTTAAGCCTGTCTGTGAACCAGGGGCCATTGCAGTTAATAAAAAAAGAGATATGATCAAGACAGCTTTTTTCATGGCTATGTTTTTATTTTACTTTTTATATGTACCAGTTAGCAACATCTGCTGCCGAAAATACAATTCATCCTAAGTTAATCTTGTTGCCGAAAAATCCTTTAAAATATGCAATACTTTTACAATCTCGTCTGTTTTGGGAAGTGTTGCAAATATTTTATTAATGTAGTCTCTTTCAAGAAGCAATCTGAAAGATGTCCTGAAATTAAGATCAAAGATCCAGGAAAGCTGCATGAGCTTAAAGTCATTTAGCGACTTAAGGCTTGAGAGCGTTGCGAGTTTTTTCTCAAAGAGACATGAAATAATTTCTTTGGAATATTCCGGCAGGTCAGGAAGACCAAGACTGACTGCTGAAGGCCTGTCTTCTTCTTTTGTCTCAAAGTACTCTGTAAAAACCCTGTAAATATCAAGCTTGTCCGCATCCCGTATCAGTTTTATTAAAAGGAGTGCATCCGGCTCCTGGAGAGCAGGAACAGAAAAGGCATTATGAAATTTAACTGCATTGACGATCAACTCCTGCTCAGTGAGCGGCAGGGACTTGAGGACATTCTTTTCAACAAGGATCTCTGCGCCGAGTTTTCCATGATTAACAGAAATACTGTCTCTGAATGTCTTGTATTTTGCATATTGAGAAAATCTGCCGACATCATGGAAAAGAGCTGTTGCCCCGGCCAACAGTATGGAATTCCGGCTTAGCTGTTCCTCCTCTGCAATCCGGGTAATATTTTCTAATACATTAAATGTATGGAGTTCCTTGAGGGATATATTCCTCTGGTCTTCTTTGTCGGAAGTGTAAAAAAACCCGCAATAATCAGAAAACCATTTTTTCAGATCTATCAAGTCTTCATTTGTCATGAATTATCATCTCCTGCAAAGATTTTTAACAGCAAAGTTACTAATGCATTCGTTAGGAAGCAAAGATCAAATCACCCTCCCCTTCATCCCCTCCTCTATGAGCCGTTGGCTTCGAGCCATCGGCCCTCAAGGGAGGGGGACATCTTTTGACATCCTCGCCCCTTGGTGGAGAGGGGTGTCTTTTTGCTTTTGAGCTTGTTCGTATTTAATAGTTTAGCATGAATGATTATATCCATTAAAAGATGATATATTATCAAAACAATGAATATTTTCTCTGTAAGCCCCAGGAAGGAATCAGCGCTTATTGAAAAAATGGCGTCTTTGAATATTCGAGAGGAGGATATTCAGGAGTCGTTTATTCGTTCAGGCGGAAAAGGCGGTCAGCATGTAAACAAGACTTCGTCTTGTGTTTATCTCAAGCACATTCCTACCGGCATTGAGGTCAAATGCCAGAAGGAACGTTCACAGTCCCTGAACAGGTACAGGGCAAGGACCATTCTGACAGAAAAGATCGAGACCATTATAAAGGGAAAAGCGAGCGAAGAACAGCAAAGAATAGAAAAGATCAGGCGCCAGAAGAGAAGACGCTCAAGAAAAGCAAAAGAAAAAATGCTTGCAGAAAAGAAATTTACTTCTACCAAGAAAAAACTCCGCTCACGCAGTTTTGATAATAATGATTAACAGGCTTCAGAAAATTTACACGCTTCTTTTTGATGCCTTTGGACCACAGCGCTGGTGGCCGGGGGAAACGCCTTTTGAAGTTGCTGTGGGCGCTATTCTTACCCAGAATACAAATTGGGGGAATGTGGAAAAGGCGATCATTAATCTCAAGCAGGCAGGCAAACTGGATCCGGAGGCCCTGCATAAAATTTCTCATGAAAAACTTGCTTTGTTAATAAAACCAGCCGGATATTTCAATATCAAATCAAAAAGACTTAAGAACTTTATCTCTTTTTTTATGAAAGAATATGACGGAAATATTTTGAATATGAAGAAGGAGAAGGCAGAGAAAATAAGGGAAAAACTTCTTTCAGTTAATGGCATCGGGCCTGAGACAGCAGATTCGATAATTTTATATGCGCTCGACAAACCTGTTTTTGTTATCGATGCCTATACAAAGCGTGTACTTTCAAGACATAATATTAAAAAACTTGATGCATCTTATGATGAATATCAAGAACTTTTTCATTCAATGCCAAAAAAAGATGTTCAGCTTTTCAATGAATATCATGCTTTATTAGTAAGGCTCGCTAAGGAGAATTGCAGGACTAAACCTGTATGTGCAGACTGTCCGCTCGAAAGGATGAAATAGCATGGCAAGGATAATCACACAGGTGCTTGTTGGTTTAATGCTTTTATTTGGTGTAGTTACCCTATTGCCAAAGTCTTATATCGAATTCAGGGCAAAAAGGCCGGCTAAGGGATTGCTGTATGCCCTGCTCGGCCTTCTCGCTCTTTACTTCTCATCAATGGCTTTTTTTTACGCATATCTAAATATCTGACATTGAACTGTCAGGATTTTAAAATATTTTTCAGTAAAGCTTCCTTATATCATGCTTTTTGTTATGTTTCTTGCTGTAGAGCATCTCACTGTTTTCATCAAGTTTCTTTTCCAGTTTTTCTTGTTCTTTTGAAGTAAGTATGCCATCAGACTTCATCTTCTCATACCTCTTACTGATATTGTTGAGGTTGTCCTGCAAAATACCTGCTTCGTGCCTTGTAAGTTCACCTGATGCAATGCCCTGGTCTATCCTTTTTTGCTGGTTGTCTATCCGGCCATGAAATGAATTTCTCTCATAATAATCAGTTCTCCCCTGATAGGACGGCCTTTCCTGTGAAACAACACAGGCTGTAGCCAATGATAATAATCCAGCACTAACAATAAAAACAGCTATTTTCTTCATGTTCTCCTCCTGTTTAAAGGTGTGATATTAAATAATCAGGTTTAAAAGCATTTTACCACACTCATCACTATCCTGAAACATTGAACAGATAAAGATCTTTATTATTACATCGGCTACTCTTTTCCTGTAATAACCTTCTGTATTGTGTTTATTAATTCACTCATTTTATATGGTTTGACTAATACGCCGCAAAATCCATATTTTTTAAAATCAACCATTATCGGATCATTTGAATACCCACTCGAAACAATTGCTTTAATATCAGGGTATAGTTCTTTTAATATTTTTATTGCCTTTTTCCCGCCCATACCCCCAGGTATGGTCAAGTCCATAATGACCACATCAAAACATTCTCCGGATTCTTCAGCTTTTTTGAAGAGATCAATTGCCTCTGCTCCATTTTTTGCAAATCCAACCTTATATCCGCTATTACATAAAATTCTTTCCGCAATGCTCCTCACCATCTCTTCGTCGTCCATGACAAGTATTTTGCCGGTGCCTTTGATCTGTTTTTTTTCAGTCTTGCTTTCTATTACCAGCTCTTTTTCTGAAGCAGGCAGATAAATATAAAAAGTAGTGCCTGTATCCGGCTCAGATTTTACACTGATTATTCCATTGTGTCTTCTGATAATTGAATATGCTATCGCAAGTCCGAACCCGCTTCCTGTTGGTTTGGTGGTGAAATACGGGTCAAATATTTTACTCAAAAATTCATTGTTGATACCTGTTCCATGATCCATGATTGCTATCTGCACATATTTACCATACTGCAATGGCAGACTGCTTTCATGGTCAATTACTCTGTTGCCGGCAAAAACAAAAACTATTCCTCCGTCAGGCATAGCCTGTACAGCATTGACAACTATGTTATGAATTACCCGGCTTATCTGTCCTTCATCGATCTCTACCGGCCACAAGTCATCAGAAATAGAAAATTCAGACTTTATGTTCGAGCCGCTCAACATAAAGAGAGTGCAATCTGTCAATAAGCCGGCGATTGAAACAGTTTTTCTTATAGGAGAGCCGCCCTTCGAAAAAGTAATCAGCTGATTAGTCAAATCTCTTGCTCTAAGAGATGCCTTCTCAGCTTCTGTCAGTATTTCAAAGGCGCTGCCTGAAGGATCTGAATTGATTTTTGCAAGTGAAATATTGCCCAGAATAGCTGTAAGAAGATTATTGAAGTCGTGAGCAAGTCCTCCGGCAAGAAGGCCGATCGATTCGAGTTTCTGTAGTTTCAGAACTTCTTCCTCATATTGTTTCAAGGTGGTAATATCCTGAAGTGTTTCAATAGCAGCCTTTATCTTTCCGCCTTTATTATGAATAGGCGCTGCATCAAAAATAATATAACGCTGCCCTGCAGGCAGATTCGGATACCAGCCTTCAGCGCGAAGGCCGTTTGATATCAGAGATGATTTGCCGTAAGTAGTATAGTGATCCGACATTTTCTCATTGATTCCATCAATAATAATATCTGCAACTGTCGGCCTCTTCTTTTCATAAAATGCCTTCCAGTGATCTGTTGTACCGAGAATGTCTGATGAACTTATGCCTGTAAGCACTTCACATGCCTTATTCCAGTAAACAACTCTATGCTCAGTGTTAATTACAAAGGTTGCCACAGCAGAATATTGCAAAAGATTTTCATAAAATTCCTTCTGTTCTTTTAAATCCTTCTCTACACTCTTGAGCTTGAATTCTAATGTTGTTTTTTCATCATCACGCTCATGTTTATTCATTTTATGAGGCTCCTTTTTTGCCCTCATGTTTATTTTGACAAATACCTGTGCATATGTCTAATATATTGATAGTATTTAATTGATATATTATAAGTATGGAACTACGACATCTTAGATACTTTGTTGCAGTAGCTGAAGAGCTGCATTTTACAAAAGCAGCTGTGCGGCTTCACATCGCACAACCTCCCTTAAGCCAGCAGATCCATAACCTCGAAGAAGAACTTGGAATAAAACTTTTTGAAAGGGTCAAACGAACTACACGCTTGACTGATGCCGGTATTTGCTTCTTTAAAGAAGCAAAGCAGATACTTCTTCATGTTGAACAGGCATCTGAAACTGCACGAAGGGTCGATCGCGGAGAAACAGGCCGTTTGGCTGTTGGTTTTGTAGGGTCTGTGGTCCATACTTTTCTGCCTAAAACATTTAGGCTTTTCAGGGAACGTTTTCCACATGTTGAGCTTGTGTTATATGAACTCAATTCAAACGAACAAGCAAAGGCTATTCTTGATAAGCGTTTTGATATTGGTTTCCTGTATCCCCATTTTCATGATGACAGGCTTCAGTTGCAGACAATTGTTCGTGCACCTTTTGTAGTTGCTATGCCAAATAAACATATATTATCCAGCCTTAAAAAAATAGATATTAAGGAATTAGCTCAGGAGCCTTTTATTGTATTAACAAGATCATCAGAACCTGTTATCCGTGACACTTTTATAAGTATGTGCCATTCTGCTGGGTTCAGTCCCAAAATAGCACAGGAAGCAAGCCAGATACAAACAGTACTTGGTATTGTGGCTTCCGGTTTAGGAATTTGTCTCGTTCCTGACCACATAAAAAACATAAAGCGGCCTGGAGTGCTGTACAAACCTCTCTCAGGCTCGCCTCCAATAGTTGAGCTTGCTGTTGCATGGAGAGATGATAGCCATTCCCCTCTTATAGAGTCATTTGTAAGGGTAACAACAGAAGTAATCAAGCAGTAATTAAACTTACGATTAAGAACCAATCTGATAAATACATTAAGAACAAAATTAAGTTTTCTCTGTAACGCATTATTCTTAAAGTATTTTATTGACTTTTTTTCTTTAAAATGTTTTAATTTTTAGTATGGTTTCGCCTTTTAGTCTGATAAAAGAAGAAAGGCCGTCTATTCTGGTTGTTGACGACGTAGAGTCCAACCTTGAATTAATGGAGGCAGTTTTTCACAGAGCAGGCTTTCTTGTACATAAAGCTCTGGGGGCAGAAAGTGCATTAGAGATCTACAGCAAACATCCTATCGATATTGCGATCCTTGATGTTATGATGCCCGGCATCAATGGATTTGAATTATGTAAATCATTTAAACATCTATCCAAAAAACAGTTCTTCCCGATTATCTTGCTTACAGCGCTGAGTGACACTAAAAGCAGGATCACAGGGCTTGAAGCTGGCGCAGATGACTTTATAAGCAAACCCTTCGAAACATCAGAATTGATCACCAAGATCAAATCCCTGCTAAAGCTAAAGGCTTTGCATGAGGAGCTTGATCATTCAGAAAATGTAATAATGACACTTGTAGTTGCTATGGAAGCAAGAGACCCTTACACAACAGGCCATTCTACAAGGGTCGGAGAACTCGCTAAAGAGTTTTCATCTTATCTCGGGTTTCCACAAAAGGATCAGGAGATAATGAAAAAAGCAGGGATACTTCATGATATCGGAAAGATAAGCTTGAGTGAAACGATCTTGAGCAAGCCTGGCAAACTTACTGAAGATGAAGCAAAGCTGATAAAAAAACATACCCTAATCGGAGAGGATATATGCCGTCCTCTGATGTCTCTCAGTGGGGTGCTCCCTGCAATAAGAGGGCATCATGAAAGGTGGGACGGCTCAGGATTCCCTGATAGTCTTTCTGGTAATGATATTCCTCTTATGGCAAGGATACTCTCTGTTCTGGATTCATTTGATGCAATGGTGTCCATAAGGCCATACCGTCAAAAGAGATCATTAGAAAACACGATAAGAGTTATGGAAACAGAACGATACTCTGGACAATGGGACCCTGAACTTACAGGGTTCTTTCTTAAAATGCTTAATTTTACCGGAGGCAACGGATACGGGCATGTTTAGAATAGCCATCGCTGGGGGCGGGATTGGGGGCAGTGCGCTTATTTCTCTTCTGAGAGGGGACCCTAATGCTGCTCTCGTAGGGATCTATGAACCAAAACAGGAAGCGCCCGGAGTTATTCTTGCCGGAAAATGGAATATACCGGTTTTCTCTGAGATCAAATCTCTTGTTGCTGCTAATCCTGAAATCGTCCTGAATCTGACCGGAAACATAGAAGTCAGCAATGAGATAAGAAAGGTTTTTAATGATAAAATCGAGGTCATCGAGGGGATTGGAGCAAGATTTATATGGGAGATAATAGAAAAACAGAAAAGGGCCAGGATAGAAGTAATAAAAACAACTGCAGACCAGAAGACTTTGTACAATCTTGCAGCCAAACTGTGTTCATCTGATTCTGTAAAAGATTTTTATGAAATGATGCTCTCAAGAGCGCTCGATATCGCAGATGCCCCGGCAGGCAGCATTGTTTTATATGAGAACAGACAGATGAAGCTGACAACTTCAAAAGGACTCAGCAAAAAATTCACTGAAAACACTGCATGGGATGTATTGCCAGGAGGGCTTACTGATAAGATACTTAAGGATAAAGAGTTTGTCGAGATATCCGACACCCTCAAGGTTGAATTTATAAACAACCCTGCTATCGCCAATGAGAAGATAAGGTCTATTCTGGCCTGTCCTATAATGCTCAGGGGAGAAGTTGCCGGCGTACTGTACATTGACGATTTCAAACCAAGGCAATTCTCCGAGAGGCAGAAGACGTCGCTGAATCTGGCAACCGGCATAATTTCGACTGCAATAGACAGATTTTTACTTATGCGGGGCCTTGAGGAATACAAAACAAAATTCTCCAATCTTATAGAATCATGCAATGACATTGTGCTGATAACAGATCCAAATGGGCTTGTAATATCAGGCAATGAATCTGCCCGTGAGCTTTTGGGATATTCATCAGAAGAACTTCTCGGCAAAACAATAACTTCAATAATAAAGAACGGGGATACCGCCAGTTCGATCAAAAAAGCGTTAGAACATAAATCAGGCTTTAAAGGCAACGAGATCACAATCATTGACTCTAAAGGAAGGGAGCTTTTTGTTAAACTCAATGCTGTTATCCTTAATGATAAGAACGAAAATCAAACCGGCACTATTTTTGTGCTTCACAGCATTAATGAAGAACTTGACCTGAAAAATGCCCTTCAGCACAAAACAGGTGAACTTGAAGAATTGAACACAAACCTTGAAAAAAAGGTACTGCAAAGGACCGAAGAGCTCGAAAAGACAAACAAAGAACTTGAAAGGATGAACCAGTTAAAAGGCCGCTTCATATCCAACATCAGCCATGAACTCAGGACCCCGCTTAACTCAATATTGGGCTTTTCCAATGTACTGATAGAAAAGACTTTCGGCTCCCTGACCACTAATCAGGAACGATATTTGCACAATAT
>MHDW01000188.1:0-6147 GCA_001803645.1 Nitrospirae bacterium GWC2_42_7
AAGCAGTTCTCCGAACGTCGGATGCAAGGTCGCCTTTCTGACGCCAAGGTCGATCTTTTCCATCTTGTTGACGGTTATAGTCTTGGGCCCGCCACGGCTGTTCTCCACAAAATAAAAATAATCGTTGCCTTCAAGTGGCCCCAGATTATTTTTTCCTTTGACATTGGCAAGCAGATAGTATGACCCGGCAGGCAGAACAACATCAAAACTGCCGTCCTTTTCAAGAGGGAACATATAGTCAGGTGTCTGTCTGAAAACAAACGGGTCCTGCACTCTATTTGATGCAAAATAAAAACCGATATAACCATAAGGGCCTTTGGTCTCTGGTGCGCATTCTATCTTGCCGACAATACGGCCGTTTTCAGAAGCGTCACTTTTTTTAGCGCCAGCTTCCACTGAGCAAACAGAAAGCAACAATACCGTCAAACAAAAAAACAGAAACAATACTGAATTCTGAATGTTGAATTTTGGATCGTGGACCTTTATTTTCATAATAACCTCCGAAAGCATCGACATTTTACTGCATCTTCCTTACTCTGATATCTATCTGAGTGCTTTCTCCGCTCTTTACAGTAAGTGGGTTGGTATCCGGTACTCCATAATAGTCGCCGTAAGACGGCGGTCCTCCAAGCCTCGAAGCAGCAGCAAGAAAATAACTACCACCTTCCGGAAACCTTAGCTCGTAACGACCGTCTTTGCCGGAGGCACTTGAAATAAAATCAGGGATGCTGATAAAACTTTCTTTTGAAAAAGCCAGCACCATAATACCTGGTACAGGCATGTTGTCCTCGCCTCTTATAAAGCCCCTGACGACCGTCCTGTCCTTGCCGCTCTCCTCACGCAAAACGTAAGAAGCCCCTTTTTTCACACCGAGATCAAGATGCATATTTTCTTTTACATCTATCGCTATCGGCCCGGCACTGCCGGAATTGAAAAACAAGCAATCCCCGGGCTCCATATCTGAAATATCTTTCCTCTGTCGTTTTACTGCAATTATATAGTATGAGCCCTCGCGTATGCTCACATCAAACTTTCCCTCAGCATCAAGGGGAAATATCGTTTCTGTAGTAGTCCAGAACCTTGAAGGGTCCGGCACTCTTCCTGACTTGGGGAAGAACTTTATAAAGCCAAACTTCAGTTCCTTGTCCTCACATTCTATTTTGCCTGTCACATTGCCTTTCTTGGAAACGTCCATGCCTTTTGCAACATCTGACATTATAAAAAGCAGGCATAAGCAAACAAGAGGTAAAAGTAATTTTCGAATTTTGAGTTTCTCCTGTAAATACATATTATTTTATTGCAACCTGGTTGACCATGATATCCACCTTGACAGTCTCTCCCGTAATGACAGTCACCGGCATGTTGTTTTCAACACCGCCCTGATAATCGCCGTTTTCCGGCGGGCGGCCGAGCCTCGACCTTGCGACAAGATAGTAGCTCCCGCTTCCGGGCAACCTCAATTCATAAGAGCCATCGCTTCCTGACCTCCCTGAAATGAAATCAGGCCTCCTCCGCGACATGGAAATGTGAGCGACCACAAGCACTCCTACCACAGGATTACCCTTTCCATCGCGCACAAAGCCCTCGATCGTTGTCACCCCTCCGGTCTTCCTGTCGATAACATCCGTAAACGGATTAGAAGGCATAGGCACCATTTTATTAAAGCCGAGGTCCACCCTTTCGCCTTTCTTAACGTTTATTGCAATAGGGCCTTTGCTGTCCATAAAATAATAGAAATACTCGCCTGCATCTATCGGTCCGAAATCATTCTGCGCCCTCTGCACTGCAAGTGCATAATACTTGCCTTCCGGCAGGGCAATATCAAAGATACCGTATCCCTGAAGCGGGAACACATAGTCAGCAGACATCCAGTATCTGGACGGATTAGGCATTCTTTCCGGCGCCACAAAAAATGCTACATACCCGAAAGTCAGGGTCTTATTCTCGCATTCTATTCTGCCCATGACATGCCCGTAAGTTAGGGTTTCCTTTCCCTTTACCGCATCTGTCTGGGCAAAGACAGATGGCAAAAATAACACGCTGCATACAAACAGCAGTACTAAAGATTTTATAATGTTGTTTTTTCTCTTCACTTTGAGCCTCCAATGTCCACATCGCCTGTTTTTTCTATTACCATATTGACGTTATCAATTACCTGTCCTTCTTTAAAATCAAAACCATGTCTCACATTACCACTATATAACATGAAAAACTCATTTTCCCCTGTCCTTGCGCCAAGCTTGTTCCTGGCAACAATTCGGTAAAACCCATCCGAATCCAGAGGAATAAAATACTCGCCGTTCTTGTCCGTCCTGCTTATGTTCGCTTTGTCCTGAACGTTCCGGTATGATGCAAAATTATTGGAAGGGTCTCCCTTGAATGCAATAATATATATGCCCTGGACGGGTTTCGCATCCCTGTCCGTAATTTTGCCCTTAATGCCGAACCTGAAGGATTCACGCAGTTCGTCAACAGTCTGATAACTATTCCCCTTGGTTGTCTTTTCTCCCTTGAGCGAGCATGGCAATTCCATATGGATGATCTTTCCTGGTTTGACCTCAACAGGATTTTGCGGATAATAACAATATAGGTCGCCGCTTTTAAGGGGCCTCATCATATGGTCGCCTTCCATTTTCCTGGCAATGACAACATATTTATTGGGGGGGACTGCAAGATTAAAAACACCGTTTTCTATACGCTCAGTTCTGAAGCCGAGTCCTTTAAAGCTCTTGTCTCCAGGCTCGTAAAGCGATATATGTACGTCTTTAACTGGTTCCCCTTTGAAGGTAATGGTCCCCTTCAGGGAACCAGCTGCGTCCGATATCACAGGCATTTTTACCTCATTCGCAATTAAGGGCAGCCACATTTTTTGATTTCCAATACTTATAGGGTTGCCCCCATGATAAGAAAAAAAATCCTTGTCACCCAAAGAACCTTTTGCAACAAAGTAATATTCACCTTCAGGCAGGTCAAATTTATAAAGCCCCTCTTGATCAGTCGCGCCTGATATTAAATAAAATGAACCCTCCTGCAAATCCTTATAATCTTTAAATACATATACTTTTGCATCTTTTAACGCGCCGGATTCGGTAAATACCCGTCCTTCTATAGTACCTGCAAGCGAGGGCAAAGGCATAAGACCTGAGAAAAGAAAAAGCATGGCAATTGAATGTATGAAACTTAATTTGATTCTGGAATTTGTAAATGACATGGAATTCCAATCCTCAAAGTATTCAGTCCTTATTGCGGAGAATACCCAATTCAGGAAATATTATTGAGGGGAACAAATTCTGCAGCTTCCCCTGCTCCTTCAGCATGGATGAATTACAACACTGCCAAGAATTCTGGGAATCACGTATTTGATTTTTCTTTTCACGTTTTACTCCTTTCTTTGTTTTATGCCTGAGAAACCATATCTAATTGGCCTGTATAAGTCCCTTAATGTTTCACTATTTAAATAATAGCATATACCGCATATTATTTCTTATTTGTTCTTATCGGAATAAGCACTTTCGTCTCTGAATTTACAAGCACATGATCTCTATCATGACATTTCAACTGACAGGTAATATGGTTTTCCACAAACTGAAATTCCAGCTTTACTTCACTATTAGTGAAAACTGCTGTTGGTTCGAAATCAATAAGATAAGGATTATATTTACTCCCATGAGAGTTATGGCAGGTCTTACAGGAGGTCATCTTAACATGCTTGCCATGGTTCCAGCCATCGGTCCTCAGAAGGTACTCCCTTCTGTGGCAGCTGTAACAAAGCTCATAATTCAATTCGTTTTCAGCTGATCTTATTGATTCAACATATTTCTTTTTCAATATATGCTCATAAACTGAACCATGTGTTCCTTTTGCTGCATTATACCCATCACTGCTGTGGCAGTCACTGCATTTTATCCTGCTTGAAGTTGTCAAAGGCATAATAAGGCTTGGAACATTTCTGTTTTTCCCCTCAGCTTCTACCGGATGATATGAAAGGTTCTCACGGTTAAACTCTTCTTCCTTGTTTTTCTGATCAGCAGGCAGATTCGCGCTGTATGAATGGCATTTATAGCATATTTCATATTCTTCAACATCATCTGCTTCACTATGCCTGTTAAACTGGCCCTTAATTGGTACGCCTCTTCTGGCTCCATCAACGCCGGCTGTAATATTGCTCTTTTTCACCCTGTGCGGGTTATGGCAATCCATACATGAAACATGTCTTGGTGTGGATGAGTCTTGCTCCGGAAGCACCTCTTTTGAACTGTGCCTGCCCTGTATTTCTATTGGATGATGATATATCTTCCTGAAGTCATTTTCAATATCTTTTAATACCCCACCCTGTGAGAGTTTTCTTGTTTTCATTGCCGCGCGCTGTTTGATCTTGGAACCATGGCACAAGAAACAGAAATCCTTTTCAGCCGCAGGCAGCATCGGAGTACCTTTAACCCCATGTCCTTTGTGACAGCTGCCGCACCCTCCGGGAAGAAGTGCTTTATTCCCATGCACACTCTTTTTTGTATCTCCGGCAAAAGAAAGCCCTGGAAAAAATACCAAAAGGATAAGTACTCCCCAAAAATATATTATGTATTTTGGAGAAGATAAATTATGATCTCCTGGTCCCTGATATTTTTGTCTCAATCTGGTCCTCATATTACGCTCTAAATAGTATGGCAAACATCACAGACCTCTTCATATGTTGCCTTTCTCCAGAATGGAATGTCCGAGTTTTTACTGTCATCATGCGGGTCGTGGCATGACGTACACTGCACACCATATTTCGATAAATCAGCGCCGGTTGGATAAAGCTTAACATCAGAGTCGCCAAGGTAGCCCCCTGACTGTGGCACGGTAAGAAAGCCGTCAGCTGCTGCCAGCGCACTATTATATTCAAAAGATATTGGATGATCTCCTGACAGATCAGTCCCTACATAGCCTGTTCCACCAATAAGTTTGCCGGAAGCATCCACAACACCTGACACAAAATTCATCTGTATTTTAGTTGTTCCTTCGCCATATGTTGTTATTCTGCTCTTAACAGCTCCAAGCGCAACAGTTCCGTCATGGCAGCTAAGACATACCCTTGAATATCCATCGATCTCAGGTGCTGAGGCAGCCGATGAATATGCATTCAATGTAGCTGTCCAGTAATGCGTATAATTGGTTTCAGTAGTAATAAGATGATTCCACAAGGGAGCGTCGGACGAGGAATTATGAGGAGTATGACAGAATATGCATATCTGTTTTTCATTCGTAGCCTTTATGCTCGAGCTGCTGTACATTGAAAGGTTATGTCTGTTGTCATTGTCTGTTACAAGCGCAGGGCCTGCATAAGCAATCGACAAATGCAATAAAATCAATATCAGGAAGAAAAAAACCCGGCTCATCCTCTCTCCTTACCTCTTAAATATCTGAACACCTGAATTCTTCTGTTATACGAATCTGTAATTATTATGTTATCTTTTTTGTCAATATAAATTCCAGCAGGTATGTTAAAATTTCCGGGACCTGTGCCGGAAGAACCAAAGTTAAGGAGCAGCTTTCCGTCTTTTCTGAAGATCTGGACAGTCTCGAAAGCAGAATCAACAACATAAATATGCCCTTCTGAATCCACTGCAATGCCTTTGGGTTTTGACATATCGCCCCAGGCATCCCCTGCCTTCCCAAATTTGAATTGAAACTGACCGTTAATATCAAAGGCCTGCACCCTGAAATTGAGCGTATCGGAAATATAAACCAACCCGTCCTGTCCCAGAAAAATATGCGTCGGATAATTAAACTCACCGTCCTGATCACCATTTTTCCCAAAAGAGTACAGCTCCTTGCCCTTCAGATCATACACAACTACCTTTGAACCAACAGTATCAACAACAAAAATCATTTTCCTGTCGGCGTCAATAGCAAGCCCTGTCGGCCTCTGGAGATCATCACCGAATGAAAAAATATACTCTCCATCTCTATCAAAAACAAAGATCTTTTTAAGGGCAGAATCTGAAACATAAATATTTCCTTCATGATCCTCAGAAATGCCGATCGGCGAAACCAAAAACATATCATCTCCAATTTCACCAAAACGCTTATGGTCTTTTTTCTCGGTATCAAAGATATGGACAGACGAATTCCCTGTATCTGTAACAAGAAGCCTTCCTTTTTCAC
>MHDW01000188.1:6181-19447 GCA_001803645.1 Nitrospirae bacterium GWC2_42_7
ATTTCCCGAACCATGTTTTGGTTATTCCCAGATCATATGGAGATGATACTGTATACATATACTCTATCCTCGGCTCCAGCGGAGGCGGAGGCCAGAATATCTTAACATCAGGTCTTGCAATCTCTCCTGTTGCTGCACAGCCAGCAATAAGCGCCAGCAAAAACACAAAAGCACTTGTAGTTCCCATACTTATCTGAAATCGCTGTTTTGTCACTTTGCTTGCCCTGCAAAAAAATCTCTCCATTAGAACGGCCTGGTTGCCCTAAGAAATATAACCCTTTTATTAATTATATTCCCATTGTCGTCCCGGCTGGATATATTATATTCTCCATGCAGATAAAGCTTTCTGATACGGTAATTGAGAGATGTCAATATCTCATTGGACTTCGAGGTGTTCCCATCCGAAGAAGTCATTGTCTGTGTTGCTGCCACGGTCAGATAAAAGTTCCTGTAAAGATCAATTTTCAGATTTTCATTCAGTATCAGTGAGTTGGAAGATGAACTGCCTGATCTATAAGCTGAATACTGGGCTGTTGCAGAAAATGTCGAGTATCGGGTCGGCCTTGCATATAATCCTGCATTGAGTACAAATGAAAGTCCATTAGATGAAGCGCCCTCACTTGGCATATTAATGGAATAACCAAGACTTGCCGAGCTTGTAAGGGTAAATTTTCTGAAGGACCTTGAGGCCGAAATACCTAGGGAGATACTATCGTTAATACTCCCTTCAGTGTCTGCTGTTCCTATCAGTTCTCCATAATAACTATATAAAAAAAGGCCATTAGTCCTTTGGTATGTTTCGTATCGCGAGCCGTAACTCAAATACAATGCATAAGAATGCGATGAAGAACCGGTTGCGGAATTCATTGAAGAACTTAATCCTGTACCGGCATAAGCAGTCAGGATAGATGAATCAAAACGCTTGGAATAATGATAGTTGTAATTGGCGCCCAGATTAGCCTCATATTTATTTTGAGTATCCTCGTTCTCTCGTGTATATCTATTATAGGACAGATTTCCGTTAAACGTTAAATTTTTCGAGTAATTGTAGATATTACTGGTCCTGATATCATGGCTTGTTGATTTTACATTATGATCATCAAGCATGCTAAAGGCATAACTGTTATAAGAGTAGAATTTCTCGGTCCGGCGTTGCAGGCTAAATGAAAAATGTGTGTCCTTATTGGTATCTGACTTATAAAATACAAGGTCTGCATATGCAGAGAAAAAATTAAAGAGATCTCTTTGAGCAAAAAGGCTCAGCCTCTGGGATTTCCCGGTATCAGATGAGGAACCGCTGTCTGTTTTGTATTTCTGTAATTCATATTGCACACCCCATGTTATACCTAGTCCAAAGTCAGAACTTGAGCGATGGCTAAGGTTTGTGTTATTGTTGTTATTGTTCAGATTTGAATTATTGTTGCCTCCATTGTTGCCTCCATCTTCACTATTATCTTCTGTATTATCATTATTACTGTTGTTGTTCCTGTTATTGTTCCTGAAATTATTTCTGTTATTGTTCCTGAAATTATTCAAAAAACTCCCCCTGTCAAAATATGGTGAACCTCTTAAACTGATCGTAAAATAATCAAAAGTAGACTCTGTTTTTCCTGTGTTTTGATTGTCACGCTCATATATTGAATGGGAATGTGCTATTGAAAACATTTTATTTGTCCTGGATGAATAGCTCCATCTAGAACTAAACTGCGTTATTGTTGTTGTATTATTCAGGCCGAGAAAACCGTCAAGGGTCGACGTTGACCTGCTCGCATTCAGGGATAATGGAAATCTGGTCATGGGAAATATTAAGGATTCGAAATTAAAACCAATACCCCTGCTGTCACTCTTTGGGGTCTGCTTGTAAAAACTAAAATATATCTCTGATCTAAATAATGCCAGCCTCGGCCTCCATATATACCCTGAAAGTCCGAGGCTATACTGCATTCCAAAGGTTTTCTGTTCCTCTTTAGCGCCATTGACTTCCCCTGAATAGTTTCTATATGAAAAATCAGCAATTCCATAAAAACGGTACCGTTTTGAATGATCCCAGCGGGATTGCGCTCCGGCAAGAGACGGCAGTAAAACAAGAACAAGCAAAACCAATAATAATAATTTTCCCTTTTTCATTATTTATCTGAATTCCGGATCAAAAATCTCCATTTTCGTGTTTTTCATCAGAGAATTCATGAAATTAACATAATTCTCTTCTCTCTTTGAACTAATAAGCTGTCTTTTAGCTTTTTCTTTTACATTCTCAAAAGATGGCGTCTCGCCAAGGATCTTTTCTCCAGCCTTGACAATGCTGTAACCGTACATCGTTTTCGCAGGCCCTCCTGTTTCGCCTTCATTCAAAGAAAAAGCAAGCTCTTCAATTTCGGGTTCGAGCCTTCCCTTATGAATAAATCCAAGGTCGCCTCCCTTTAAACTATAATCATCCTTAGAGTACTGCATGGCAAGAAGGGAGAAGTCTTCGCCTGCTTTTGCCCTCTTCACAATATCTTCTGCCAGTTTCAATGCCTTCTCGCGAGCATCCTGATTAGAAGACGGGGCCACTCCGATCATTATATGAAAGATCCTTACCCTGTCAGGCTCCTTGAAACTATCTGAGTTATTATTGTAAAATTTCTTTATCTCTTCATCTGTTACAACAGCTTTTTCAAAAACCTCTTTTTTGATCAGTTTATCTACTGCGAGTTCCTTCTTAATAATATTCCTGTAATAAGCAATTGTCATGCCATTCTTTTTAAGAATATTTTCAAGATTTCTCCGTGTCTTGAATGTCTTAATATCCTCTTGCTCCCGCTTGTTGATTTCATCTGTATCAGGAAGAAGTCCTCTTCTGACAGCTTCAGTATAAATTAATTCTCTCTTCTTGATATTTTCGAACGCCTGTTTTCTTGCGGCCTTTTTATTTTCTTCAGGCACAGCGCCATGGACATAAGTTTTTGGTATAAGCCTTTCGGTTTCAAGTTCGATATCTATTGATGTTATGCTGCCTTCTCCTATTTTTGCTATTATCTTTTCCTCAGCAAAACTGCTCGAAGATTGACAAAAAATACATAAAAACAGAACCGGAATAGTTTTAAAATAAATTAGTTTAATTTTTTCCTCCTTTCAAAAAAAACATTTCTACATTATAACCACATATTTAGCCTGAAAATGACCTAAAAAATCAACAAAAAAAAGGGATACCTGAAAGGTATCCCTTTTGAGCAACTTAATAAAACCTACTACTTACAGTGACATGAGAGACACAATCCACTGCCTACGTTGTTAACTTTCAGGAACGGAGAATATCCTGACTGAGTACCGCCATAGTAAATATGCGCTCCATGGCATGATGAACACTGGAACTGATTGCTTGGTGTAAGTTTTGCACTGATTGATGTTGCTGTAGGATAATCAGTAACAAATTGCCCAATAGCAGTTGCATAGTTTCCAGTTACACAAGTAGCTACAGTAGCTGGATCAACTAGTCCACCATCAAGATTCGCCAGTGCTGTGTCATAAGTAAAGTTCACAGGATGGTCATTAGAAAGATCTGTTCCGATATTCGCGTTTGTGCTTATCGTTGTCATGAAACCAGCATTCGACATTGTAGGATTAGCACCGATATCATTCGAAGGATTGTAAAGCGAGTTAACAGCCTGCGTTCCATCATGACAGCTCATGCAGAGGTTTGACAAAGCGGTCCCGTTTCCAGAAAGCTCAACTTGAGTACCCTGTCCCTGCGGTGCAGCTCCAGCATTAAATGTCGTGCTGTTATACATGCCATAACCATCAGTTTTTGTCGACAACGAGTGGTTCCATAGTGGGTCTGTACTAATGCCTGTTGCCTGGTGAGGGGTATGGCAAAATACACATATCTGGTCCTCATTTGAAGACTTATAGCTGCCAGTACCTGATGTCGACAGGTTATGCTTTGTGCCTGATACGTTGTTAATCGGGGCACTGATCGCAATCGCTACCAAAGCAAGAGACATCAATACAACCATCAATAAAAGTAAGGATTTTTTCATTTTAACACCTCCCTTCACCTTTGAAATTTGACTTAAACAATGTTTAAGTTTGATAAATAATGTATGCAATTTTTATTCCTTTCTGAAACTTTGTATAAATATCAATACTTTCATAAAATCTCAACAAAAAAACCATTACAGCTTGTGCGTCAAAAAACAACATATGCGCTTTTTAGCGCACCAGCTATATCACAAGAAAATCAAAATACTTTTAATATAATCTATAAAAAACGTTTATTTGTCAAGAAGATTTTTCTTTTCACCCGAATATCTCCCGCCAAGATACTGAAATACCTGAACCCGGAAATTCAACTGGTCAACAACATATATCCTATCCTGTTGATCTATTGATATGCCTGATGGATTCTGGAATTCACCGGGCCCGAGTCCGGCATGTCCGACATCCATAAGTAACTGGCCGTCAGGATTAAATAACCTGAAGTTATTGAAAGCAGTGTCGCCGACATAGACATGGTCCTCTGAGTCAATAGCAATTCCCTTGGGCCGGGCAAAACAATTAAGACAGTCCCCTATCTGGCCGAATTTCCGTATGAATTTGCCTTCAGAATCAAATGCCTGCACCCTGAAATTACCGGAGTCTGTAATATAAACCTCATTTTTTGAATTTATCGCAATATATATAGGATAATTAAACTGTCCATCTTCGCTCCCCCTGCTGCCCATTGTTGAAATATATTTTCCATCGAGCGAAAATACAAAAATCTTATGTTTAAGTGTGTCAATCACATACAATCTTTTTAGTTTTTTGTCTATTGCAAGGCCAGTCGGTCTTTCAAATGACCCTTCAGGGCCGCCGCCGCTAATATTCATTTGAAAAAGGCCGTTCATATTGTATATATTAACTACATTATTTTTAGAATCAGAGACATAAATCCTACCGCTTCCTTCATCAATTGCTATATCCACAGGCACTGATAGTTTACCCTGTCCCACTTTCCCCAAAAACCAGAAGTTTTTTGCAACCCTGTCTATCACAATCACTGCTCCATGCATTGTATCAGTAACATATATCCTGCCGCTTGAATCCACTGCCACTGCCTGCGGCTTGCGCAACATCAATGTGCCTTCTTCTCCAATAATGTTTTCCGCAAATACTGCAAATGCAGACTTTCCGAAATCATCCACTCTGTGCCATGACTCAAGATATTTGATCTTCGGCTGGGCAGGGGGAGGAGGCCAAAACAGATCAACCTGCTCAACGGTTGTCGGAGAGCATCCAAAAAACACTAACAACATAAGAAGCATATAACGTTCTGCGCGTTTTCTATTAATAAATTTTCTCATCTTTTATCCTTTAATCCTTATAATTATAGTTATAATAATTAGTAAATTAACAAATGGTTCTTATAATGTCAATATAATCTCGTTAATTTTCATATCTTTGTTTGCGAACATACTCAATAAGATATGGATTTCCTGATGCAGAATACTCAGCCCTGTCCCATATTTTTTTTGCTTCGCCGGAATTCCCCTCCTGATCTCTTCTCTTTGCAAAATATACATATCTTTCAACTGCAGCCCGGTTTATCCTCAGCATAGCATCATATTCATGACGGGCCTTCTGTTCTTCTCCTGACTTTAAATAGATCCTGTGGAGATTCCATCTGACAACAAGAGAGTCAGGCGCTATTCTCACTGCGCTCTCAAAAAGTGCAGTGTCATTCTTCCAGTCAACTGTCCTTGCTGCGCTTCTCACTGTCAAAGCGATTAGTATTAACAAAAAAGCGGGTAGAAAACGCCTTATAATGACGTCCTCTTTTAAGAATACCGCACCTGTCAGACAAAGAGCGCTTAAAGGCATATAAATATATCTTTCTGACATTATATGCCCTATAACAGGAACAATATTGCTTAGCGGTAAAAGTGAAATAATAAAAAAAACAAGGGGAAATGCCCTGTGGTCTTCCTTTTTTATCAGATATATTGACGATACTGACAGTAAAATGATTAAAACAACCACTGATATTACATGCCAGTCCAAAGGAGTGACTATCCAGGCTATGTCATGCCTCACTGAAAGATCAGCAGGCCAGAATATTATTTTAATATATTCTAAAAATGCGGCTGATGTAGTATAAAGTGTAATAGCAGGACTGCCGAGTATATACTCACCGCGTTCAGGCCCCGGAGAGACATAAAGTATCATAAACATATATAAAACTGTTACAGCAAGTAGAGGCAACACGCCATACAAAAATAATTTTCCGGCCTTCTGCCTGAAGATGATCAGCATAACAATCGATACTATCGGTATCACCAATGCAGTTTCTTTCGAAAGATGCCCTGCAAGTGCGGATATAGTAATAATAATGGAATAACTTATCCTGCCTTCATTAGAATCAACAATACGATAAAGATAATATATTGTTATCAGGACAAAAAGAGCGGATAATATTTCCTTTACATTTGATATTCCTGCTACGGATTCTGTGACAACCGGATGAACAGCAAATAATAATGCACTAAACAATGAGACAAGCCTTTTTTTTGTAATGGAAAGTGCAAGAATAAAAACCATGAAAGAAACTAATATTTGCAATAGGATCGAGAATGAATGAAGATATATTGTATGGGGCCCGGGTAGAGACACAACAAACATAAAAATAAGAGTTCTCAAAGGACGGTAATATGAACCGCCTGCTCCTGAACTTCCGGCCTGTCTGTCTGTAAAAGCCCCCTTAAGAATAGAGCTGATATTATCATCTGATGCAAGTTTTTCTGCCTGTGGGATGAGATAATTGTCATCCCATGTATATCCGTTGAAAATTCCGGCCCCGTGAGCTGCAAGAGTAAAGATGATCAGCACCAGAAAAACAACCTTGTTACTCCTGATTAACTGATCGATGCTATCGGTTGACATTGATTATCGCCTGTCCTGTAAATATTTTTCATATATCTTCTCGGCCTCTTTGTTCCTGCCTTGCAATATGGATATTCTCCAAAGCATTTCATAAGCCTGTTTGTCTGGCAGTACTTCAACAAGTCTCTTTAATACCCTCTCGGCCTCTGTCAGTTTTCCAACTGACATATATGCTTTTGCAAGATTAAAATATATAGCAGGGACAGGCCTGACTGAAAGCCTTAAAGCCTCCTCATAACTCTTTACAGATTCCTCCTTATCATCTAATAAATATTGTATGTTACCAATCATGAATCTGGCCATCCATGAACTTTTTGCATTCTCAATATTTTTTCTGACTTCCTCATATCCAATAAGCAGTTTTACTGTATCAGTTTGTGAGACATCGAATCTTCCGGTGTCCGGATTGAGAACATGCATAGAATACTTATTATTTACATCCTTAAAAACTGTACTGTCTTTCAGGTAAAGCAGGCTGTGATCATCCCAGTAGACAAGTCGCCATCCACTGCTGTTGAAAAGACGATCCCTGATGTTTCTATCATCAGAAGAGCTATAATTAAGAAGGACTATATTTATCCCATACTTATCTAAAATGCTCTGCCATTCGGGTCTTCCAGATAATACCGCATGATATTCATCAAAAAATTTTTTATGAAAAAAACGGTTATCTATATAGATTCTCACCTGAGGGTATAGTTCCCATATCAAATAACCGCCCCAGCCGTGTGTATTGAACATATTGCCTTTTATGTTTTGGTTCTTTACAAAACTCACGGCTCCTGCTGGATATGGGACATTATCAAATTTCCTGAAATAATGTTTGCTGGTTACAATCGAAAAAACTGCGGCTGCGATCAGAGATAAAAGAAGCAATCTGAGAAAATAAACAACTCTGACTTTCTTTCTGAAAAGTGCTGCGCTAAATCCGCCCAAAGCAGAAACAATAACCGGTGCTGATGCAAAAACAAAATGGGGAATTCCCCTGTTGGCGATCCATGCAGAGATCGAAAATAAAGCAGCAATGATCACAAAATGGATCTTCACCCTTTTTATTGAAAACATGATCGAGATAACAAACAAACCAAAGAATGTCCAAAAAGACCAGTATCGTAAGGTTGTTGAAGGCAGAAGTTCCTCTACACCCGCAAATTGCTCTGACATAACAAAAAGAGGCCAGACAACGGTTTTATATGAAAAGGGATTAATTAACGACGCAGCAATTATCAGTGCATAAACCATGATGAGTTTTTTAAAATTACCAGGAAGTTCATAATTGTGATCACTCGTTTTGTCACTCCGGCTGGCCTGTGCCCGATGTTTGGGTATCCGGAGTCTTTCCGAAGAAGGATTTCCGGTAAGCGGGAATGACGTATGGTTATTTTTTTTCTTCGAGTAAAATAGCAGTATCCCTTCAACAATAATAAAGACTCCCGGCACTGCAATACCCCATAAGCTTTCTGCATGAATATTCACCCACAAAAGCATGACAGGTGGAAGAATATATATATATTTCATCCTCCCCTCTGTATATTGATGAAGGCAGAAAAGATTAATTAGAAGAAAAACATAAGAGAAGTGCTGGGGCCTGAGGGCAAATCTATGTGAAGATGCCAACACCCCTAATGCAAGCACAAAGACGATTAACGGTATGTTGTCCGAATACATTCTCGCAGTCCTGTAGAGAATTGCAAAAGAAACCATAGTTAGAAAGACCTGAAGTCCGACAATTAATGCCTCGCCCCCAATATTGTAAAGGCTATAAACAATCGCCTGAAAAAGCCACTCATGGTTCAGATATGGAAATTCAGGCCAGCTGCAGTTGAAGTAATGAGTGGTGAGTATGGAACCGGTTTTAAAGAAATATTCTCCTGCCTTCAGATGCCCCCAGAGATCGTAATCCGACATCCTCCTGAGTGAAAGCAGAAAAGCAAGGCAGAAAAGACCCGCTACGAGAAGAATATCAGATACCCTGTTGATCTTTGTTTTTCCTGAAAGAAAAGTCATTGTTGTATTATAATCAACATTGTGATACGTAGCAAAGACTATTGTGTTAGTTCCGTACAGTTCTTATAAAAACATGGATCACATGAATAGTTTGACTGAATATTTTTTGAAAACCAGAAGGTATTTGCTTCCCTTAATACTGGCCTGTGCTGCTATTGCTGTCTATGCTAACAGTTTCGGGAATGGCTTTGTATGGGACGATAGCCAGATTATAGTAACCAACAATGAAAACAGGGATTTATCCAAAATACCAGGATTATTCGTCAGCACTGATACTGCATACACTTATGATGAATCGTCATATTACAGACCCCTCAACAGGCTTACTTATGTTCTTGAATATAAACTCTACGAGTTAAACCCTTTTGGTTACCATGCAGGGAATATATTGCTTCACGCTACTGCTGTCCTGCTTCTCTATTACCTTTTAAACAGTCTTTTTTCAAGCACAGGGCTGGCATTTACTACCGCACTATTATTCGCTGTTCATCCAATAAATTCAGAGACTGTCAATTTCATCTCAGCAAGAAATAATATACTATCCACAGTCTTTGTTCTCTCTTCTTTCATCGTTTTTATCAGGGCGGAAATAAAACAAAAGACTGTATATTTCTGGTTCTCAGGATTCTTGTTTTTCCTCGGTCTTCTGAGCAAAGAGATTGCAGCCATGCTGCCGATTATGCTACTTGCATATAACTTCAAGTTTTCAAGTCCCATAGCAAAAAAGATACGGCAAAAATTCATTTCTCTGCTCCCCTTTGCCTTCTTTGCAATAATCTACATCGTTTTGAGGGCAATCACACTTTCAAATAACATTGAGCCCGTCTTTAATACTAATAATTTTGGGGTAAGAATCCTGCAAAATATTTATATAATTCCAAAATATCTTTCGGTCTTCTTTCTTCCCTCAAATCTTAACGCCTATTATCTAATACCGGAGGATTACCTTCATTTCAAGACTTTTCTGATTTCCGGATGGGCCATAATAATGCTGCTGCTATTTTATTTAATAAAAAGCAAACGTCCCGCAGCCATTTTCGGTCTTGTCTGGTTCGCAGTCAATTTCATACCTATAAGCAATATAATTGCCATCCCAAGTGCGCAAATGGCTGAGAGATATATGTACCTGCCTGCTATAGGTTTATTTATAATTACAGCAGAGTATCTTAATACTTTTTACATGAAAGGCATATGGAACAAAGCAGTTATCTCCTGCTTTGTAATAATCATATTCGCCCTCTCACTTATCACTGTCAAAAGAAATACTATCTGGAAAAACGACTTCTCATTATTTGAAAGCATTACAATATCTCAGCCTGAATCACCTTTTGGCTACTATAATCTCGGCTGCGTTTACAAAGGCAGCGGCGATCTGCAAAATGCAAAAAAAGAATGGGAAAAAACACTTGAGATCGCTCCCCTACATTCTAATGCCTTGAATCAGTTAGGCAACATATACTACTTGTCAGGCCTTCTTACGAAGGCCAAAGTATATTACTACAGCTCAGTTCAGTCAGATCCTGAAAATGCAGAGGCACATTATAATCTTGCCATGACACTTGAAAATTTGAATGACACAGATGAAGCATTTTTACATTACAGCATATTTCTTCAAAAGGCATCTCCTGAATATGCAACCCAAATCCAGCAGGTTAAAAACAAATTTTCAGGCAACTTAAGCAGGGACCAAGGACATTTCAAGGAAAGATGATCAGCAGAACATTTTCTGACAGCAGTTTTTTTCAACAAGACACCTTTTTTGTATATAATACAAAATGGTCAGAAACAAAAAAGTAGTAGTTGTTCTTCCGGCATACAATGCTGAGAAGACTCTGCAAGACACTTACTCCGAAATTCCCCAGGACATCGTTGATGAGATCATCCTTGTGGACGATGCAAGCAGTGACAGAACTGCTGAAGTCGCCAGATCGCTCGGCATAAGGACCATTATCCATCCTGAAAACAAAGGATACGGCGGCAACCAAAAGACCTGCTACAGGGAAGCCTTAAAGCTCGGCGGAGATATAATTATTATGCTTCACCCTGATTATCAGTACACCCCAAAATTAATACCTGCAATGGCCTATCTGATACAATCAGATGAATTCGATGCTGTTCTAGGTTCAAGAATACTCTCAGGAGGGGCCTTGAAAGGCGGGATGCCTCTTTACAAATATATATCAAACAGAGTTCTGACTTTGATACAGAATTTCTTTCTCGGAGCAAAGCTTTCCGAATACCATACCGGCTACAGAGCCTTCAGGCGAGAGGTCCTCGAGCAACTGCCGCTTGGGGAAAACTCCGATGATTTTGTATTTGATAACCAGATGCTTGCACAAATAATATATTTCGGTTACAGGATCGGGGAGATAAGCTGTCCTGCAAAATATTTTAAAGATGCATCTTCAATAAATTTCAGCAGAAGCGTTAAATATGGGTTAGGTGTACTTGCCACCACATTTAAATTTGTACTACAGAAAATAGGAATCGCAAAGATAAATATTTTCAAAGACAAAAACAGCAAATAAGGACAAAAACCTGTTTAATTAGATGTGGACACAAAGATCATTAACTCTTTGCATAAAATTGACTTTCTGAAATTATAATACAAACAGTGGAAATAAAAGAAAAACCCTATCAACACCTATTTCAAAAGAACAATTTCATCAAAGAATTGTCTATAAGTATTTTTTTTATTTCTTTTATTCTGCTCATCTACTGGAGAAGTCTTTATGGGGATTTTATATGGGATGATTCATCGTATTTTATATATAATGACATTCTTACACACTTGAAGCCTCACAATGTCATTGAGATTTTCTCAAAGCCAAGTAATTACTGGAACGAACATCTGCCAGTCAGAGATTTGCTTTTTGTAGTCGAGTACAATATATTTGGGCTTAATCCGGTTGGTTATCATGCAGTCAGTATTGTTTTATATATTTTAATAGTTTTTTTAGTATATTTATTTTTACAGAGCTTGTATTCAAATTACATCGGGAAATCCAGTGTATTGTGGCCAAAACACAGCAGAGTACCTGTCATTGCAGTTACCTTGATCTTCATTGCTTACCCTGTACATGCCGAGTGCGTTGCTTATATTTCTGGTCAAAAAGACCTTCTGTATTCCTTGTTCTCATTATCAGCTATTTACGCTTTTTCCCTGCTTTTCAATGCTACGGACAGAAAAAAACTACTTTTCAGCATTGGACTTTTTTTTTACTACCTTGCATTGCTTTCGAAGCTTACCGGTTTTGCACTATTTATTTTTATTCCGTTGCTCTGGGTGATCAGTGATAATGATCAAAAACCCAAATTATCTATGGCTGCTTCAGCCTGGTTGCTTGTAAATATTCCTGCGATATCATGGATTTTAATAAATATTTATAAAACGCCGCTCGAAAGCAATATCTCTACGTCTGCGCTGGAACATATTATAGTAGCCCTTAAGGTCCTTGGTGCACATACAGCCCTGGCCCTCAAGCCATTCCCGCTTAGTTTTGGGTATCCATTTGATCGATCAACCACTTTCGATCCGAATTTATTAATAGGTATAATGACCTTTGCTGCTACAGCATTTATTATTGTCTTTATGAGGAAAAAGATATTATTGGTATTTTCCTCGGCACTTTTCATTGCTTTTTTATTGCCTGTTTTACAACTGCAAGGCTATTTAACAAATGAGTTTGTATACGATAGATATCTTTTCTTGCCGGTTTTAGGGACTGCAATTCTATTTGAACAAGGCTCTGCGTTCTTGGCTGTTTCTTTAAAAAATAAAGCAAAAGGATTTTACATTGCTCTGATTTCTTGTTTAGTCATATTTTTTGCCTTTATTACAATTTCTTATATACCTGCTTTTCGGGATGATCTTTCATCGAAGAGAAATTCTTATAATATCTACCCGGGATGGCAATCCAGTACTTTCTATTATATTTCTGCTTTAATTAACTATGGCAAAGTGGATGAAGCCGATAAAATCATATCAAGCGAAAATAATATTTATCTGCCTCTCTGGACCAAGCATTATTTCAGGGGATTGATCTTTATCAAAAAAGGAATGAGTGATAAAGCAATGCCCGAGTTGTTAACTGCTTCTCATCTGTCAGTCAGTAACGGATATTTCCCCTATCCCAATATACCTCTGGCCGAACTTCTGTTACGAAAAGAAAAATATTCAGAAGCTCAATTGGCTCTGCATCAGGTTATCAACTCTCCCCAACGCAAACCACTCGATCTTTATCAGGCGAAACAACTTCTTGGAGCCATCTCATACATGGAAAAAAAGCAGAACTGATAATTTCATTGAAATATCACTTAAAACATTCCAAATTCTTGTCTCTCACTGTAAAATAAAGT
>MHDW01000189.1:0-921 GCA_001803645.1 Nitrospirae bacterium GWC2_42_7
TCAATGAAACTCCCCGCCGCAAGCGGCGGGGAATTAGACCCTAAAAGAGATTAATTTTTCTTTAAGAGACGCAATCCTCAATTTTATTTAGTCAATGCGTATGGCCCTAAAGGTATCCCAATCCCTTCCTTATAAAACGTGAGCTTATTAGCCTGCTGAGCTAGGGGTATATAATTTGGCGCCGCTTTTGTAACAGCTGCGCTGATTGCCATTACAATTAGATCAGCAATGGGATTACCGCTGCTGTTATTCTGCGGGGAATACGTCATTCTCTGTTTATGCTCCCACATGGTGTCACCCGTCTTGCAGCTCTTGATTGCATAATTCAGACTAACATTAACGGTTGTGCTAAGAATCAAATATTTGGCATTCCACTCCTTTATCGTCACGTAAAGAACTGAATCCGAACCGAACAAATTACAAATTTTCCCTGCAGAAGCAGAATGCACAAGACTTGCGTCTGACAAACCTTCATCTTCAAGAATACGTTTAACGAGATTTACTGGAAAAACATAATAACCTCTTTCAGCGAGGGGTACGGAAACTGTGGAAAGAAAATAATCCGGAGCGGTCACTTCTACACTTTCGTTGACCACCGGCACAATCAGTATGGAGGATGGGTTGTCCGCCTTGAACATACTTAAATCTTTAGAAGGAGCATGAACGCAGCCAATAAACAATAATGCTGACAAAAGTATAAGTACAGTTATCCCTTTCATTTTGACGCCCCCTTAATTTCCAAAAAGTTAGTATTCACTGATTCAGAACCGTCATGGATGATCGTTTGATTGGGCTGTTTCCCCTGCTTGTCGCATGTTTCCGCGTTTCGGATCATCTTCGCCATTAGTACACGCGATTCTGGCCATTTATCGCTCTCCAACTTAAAAAACTTAATTGCATCCGGGAAATTCCCCTTCTCGT
>MHDW01000189.1:929-8709 GCA_001803645.1 Nitrospirae bacterium GWC2_42_7
TCCTGACTTCTCTCCGGCCTCGATGACCTCCTTGAGTTGCTCAATGAATTGGTCGTACTTTGAAGGATTTTTGTAGTGCTGATACAGCTTGGAGTCATAATTGTTCCATGTGTATCGGGTATTTGGGGCACATCCGACAGTAAATAGCAGAAAGCAAAAACACAGAAATAGTCGCTGAAAAGACATTTGGTCGCTCCTTATCTGACTATAATGTTTTTATGTTCGCTTTCGATGAATATCATCTGCTCGAAAGTTGTTTTCCCCTCTTCCACGATTGACACGCGATGGGTGCCAGCCTCTAGCTTTAATTGATTTGGCTCTTCAAAATCGGTTGCCTTACCCATTCTAATTCCATCCACATAAAGATCGGCTTGTACATTGACCCTGCTTACCGAGATACTCGGCCTGTTATCAACTGAACGTACGGTTGTTACAGGCATTGCACAACCGATGAAAAACAACATGCAAATAATCATTCTAAATGTTTTCATGGTTTAACCTCCTCGACGTATATGGTCTTAAGAGATGTATAGTCGATTGCACCAGATACAACCTCGCAAACTGAACCTTCGTTGTTTTCATTGTCACCGAAGAATGTAGTAACTTTTACAATGGCAACCTTTTTCGGTGGTAGATTTATGTCGAATCCAGATTGCTGGCTTTTCATCGTCTGGCCTTTCTCCATCACCTGGAGCATGTCCCCAACCTTCAGTCCCTGTCGTTGTCCACCACTAATAAATAGCTGTCCTCCTTGAATCTCCAGGACATCGGTTCTCCAAGGGCGTTCATCCAGTGAAGAAACCAATTTGTCAATCATATCCGAGATAGAGGCTGAAATAGCACGGTCATTGAGGGTAGCATCATATTCAGCGCGATTGCCATATCCGGCTATTTCTCCCGACTCGGTGTTTGCTTCCCCGGCTCCAGTAGCTGAAAAAAACGCCTGACCAGTTTTCACATCAACGATCCGCACGTCCACTTTTGCCCTGGCAGTCTGAACTTTAGTGCTACTTAAAAACCCGGTTTTGCCTGTGATTGCTCTGCCGAACTCCGTTACCGAACCGATAATAAGCGCATTCACACCTACTAGTCCGGCATCACCGGAAATGGCCTTTTCGCTTAAGATCTTGTTTATATCCGTGCGCTCGAAGACTACGAATTTGTTAGATTTGATCAACTTACTAGCTAGCATGTCCGAGGCCTGTTTGCCGATTCGATCATAGTCCTGATCATTCATCAAAGCGCGGCCATAATTTGACTCATTGGTGAAACGAGCTATGGCAATTTTTCTCTTATAGCGTTTAGTTATTGGCAACTGGCTGATTGTCTGAGCCTGCTGCAACTGGTTTTTGGATGCGGGTGACTCTAAAATAATGGGCTTTTCGGAAACAGTCGCGCATCCGACGAATAATCCTGTTACTGCAATCATTAACAGAAATCCAAGTTTCTTCATCAATCCCTCCTGATGGTGATTTTGTTTGTCGAACATTCTTTTTTATGTTTATTTACGCGTTGTGTCACGTTTTATGTTTGAAACTGCCCTCCAGAAGGGGGAAAGAAATAAAAATGCTGAAGAATTACATATGAAGATTCGTTCTCGGTAATAAGTTGGCAACAAAAAAAATCCTCCTCTATTCTGATGTCCCCCTTCTCCACAAGCTATCGTATTTATACTCTACGGATTGTACCAATGTCAAGAGAAAAATGTTTATTTCCAGTCGAAATCTGCACCATTAAAACAGATCACCAATGTGTTGACTTCAAGGGGTACCCTCCGGGATCCAAATACTTTATCTAATCAGCCTTCGGGTAATGGTTTTAAAATTATCTCTATCGTATTCCTGAATTGACTTGATACTTATCTTCTTCTTTGTGAGCATCTCGATTGTATTCATCACACCCCTTGCGCCTGCAACGGTTGTTGTAGTCTACCAGACGGTTTTGATGTGGGAAATACTATGAAGGATTTTGTCTTTAGTAATTACAGGGAGATTAAGATACTTTGCTGTTGAGACAATTATTTTATCGTGGAGTTCGGAAACGTCTTTTAGGTCTACCATTTTGTGAAGAATGGAATAGTCGAGGGAGATGAGAACGAAATTTTCACTGTCATTGATTTTTCTGAATAAACTTTTGAAATCAAAAGCGATGCGTTTCTTGTCAAAAATACTGAGTGCTTCCGCTATAACGATTGAAGGTATGAAAATTATGATTTCCCCTTTTTCACATTTTTCAAAAATCTCAATGGCTTTTGGGCTTAATTTGGGACTATCCGTGAACCACCAGAGGAGGGCGTGAGTGTCTGCTACAAAATTCACAGGGATCTTATATGCCTATTCTGCTATAGAGAGTTTTTTTCACAGAAGTAATATCTTCATCGGTAATATCTACACCTTTGATAATCCCTTTGAGTTTGATAACTTTTTTCCCATTAGAGGTAAGTTTTTTTAGTACAGTTAGTTTCAAACCCTTGACCTCTTTCTCTATTGCTTCAATCTTGTGAAGCATTTCAACTGTTGTGCTGTTTATTGCGGCAGACTTCATAAGTATTAATCTCCTTGCTTAAAGCATCCAAGAAAAACTTTATCATATAAATTATTTTCTGTCAAAAACAGGGAGTGGCTGACGCAAACAATGTGATCAGAAAAAACGTAATGATACCAACAACCTAAATATTATCTCTATGGTATTCCTGAATTGACTTGATACTTATCTTCTTCACAGCAGTATTCTGGCCGTTATCTCGCCGTTATCTCGCATTGACACATTAAATGTCAAACTGGTAAAATTATTTTTATTTTTTAAACAGGGAGGAGTGATCAGTGCATGCCCGCAGTAAGAGTGCGCGAAAGCGATTCATTCGAAAATGCTCTTAAAAGATTCAAAAAACAGTGTGAAAAAGAAGGTCTTCTTTCAGAAATAAAAAAGAGAGAACACTACGATAAGCCAAGCATAAAGAAGAAGAAAAAGGCGATAGAAGCCAGGAAAAAAGCCATAAAACAGCTCAAGATGCGTGTGAGGTAATTAATGTCTTTTCTTGAAAGACTCGATGAAGATCTGAAAAAAGCATTAAAAGGATCAGACAAGCTCAGGCTTTCTGTTTTGAGAATGGCCAAGGCAGCGATAAAGAACCAGCAGATAGACAAAGGCCGGATACTTTCTGACGAAGAAGTCATCTCTATTCTGACAACAATGTCAAAACAGAGAAAGGAATCAATAGAGCAGTTCTCAAAGGGCGGCAGGACAGATCTGGCAGAACAGGAAACTCAGGAATTATCCATTCTCCAGTCTTACATGCCTGAGCAGCTCTCAAATGAAGAAGTAGAGAACATTATAGTTCAGGCTATAAATGAATCTGCTGCGAAAAGTGAGGCTGACATGGGCAAAGTTATGAAAATACTCATGCCGCGCGTAAAAGGTGTTGCTGACGGCAAATGGGTGAACAACAGGGTGAGAGAACTCCTCAAACCCTCAGGAGAATGATCTATGACCCTTAAAGAAATATATCTTAAAGCGATCAAAACAGGCATCGACAATGACCCGCGTGGAAGAGAGACTGTATTAAAGGGCCTGGAGGTTCTTGAAAAAGAATACAGTGATATGAAGCCTGCTGAAAAAGATTTTTTCGATACAGAATCCTTAAAAAATCCCTACTCCGACTCCCGCATTTTAAATGGTGACAGCGATGCAGATATCAAAAATATTCTTGTAGGGATAGATATCGAAGTGGGGGAAGTAGTTCTTGCAGACAGCCTCAAGAACAAAGGCAAAGGCATTGACCTGATAATGGCACATCATCCTGAGGGAACAGCATACGCTAATCTGTATTCAGTAATGCATATGCAGTCAGATATCCTGAACAAATTCGGCGTACCGATAAATATTGCGGAAGACCTTATGGAAGGCAGGGCCAAGGAAGTAGAAAGACGGCTTATGCCTGTCAACCATTCAAGGGCAGTAGATGCAGCAAAACTTATGGAAATACCTTTTATCTGCCTTCATACTCCGGCTGACAACATGGTTGTAACTTTCCTGCAGAAGCTCTTTGATGAAAAAAAGCCCGATACCCTCGGGGAACTTGTTGACCTGCTGAAGGATATCCCTGAATACAGGAATGCTGCAAAAAATGGAGCAGGCCCGAACATTCTCTTGGGATCAAAGACAAGAAAGGCAGGCAGGATCTTTGTGGACATGACCGGAGGCACAGAAGGCTCAAAAGATATATTCGCGAGCCTGACCTCATCAGGAGTCAATACAATTGTGGCTATGCACCTGAGTGAAGAGCACAGGAAAGAAGCAGAGAAAAACCACCTTAATGTTGTGATAGCAGGCCATATTGCGAGCGATAATCTCGGAGTAAACCTTTTGCTTGATGAAATACTGAAAGGTTCTTCAATAAATATTATGGATTGTTCCGGCTTCAGAAGAAACAGCAGAACCAATTAAAGGTCTGTCCATAACTAAGATTTTGTCATTCCCCGGCTTGACCGGGGAATCCAGACCTGCCTACCGGCAGGCAGGCGCTGTCCCCTTGAAGAACTGGATTCCCGCCTTCGCGGGAATGACGGACAAAAACAGTAATTTATGGAGAGAGATTAATTAGTTTATCCGGTCTGTGGCGAAATTCATCTGATTTTCATGTTAAAATACTTCATGCTTTTTCCTTTCAGGGGGCTTATTGAAAACAGACAGAGTTCTTGAAGACATAAAATCAAAGATCGATATAGTTGATTTTATATCAGGACATGTCCAACTTAAAAAAGCAGGCCAGAACTGGAAAGGCCTCTGCCCCTTCCATTCCGAAAAAACCCCTTCGTTCACAGTCAATCAATCAAAACAGATATTCCATTGTTTCGGCTGCGGTGTCGGAGGAGATGTTATCAGCTTTGCCATGAAGACAGAGAACCTCAGTTTTAATGAAGCCCTGACAATGCTGGCCAAAAAGGCCGGAATTCCTTTTGTAATGGGTAAAATTGACCAAAAAACCGTTCAGAAAAGCGAACAGATCAGAAGTGCGCTTTCTGAGGCTGCGAATTTCTTTGTAAATAAATTGGCAGGATCAAAGACAGCAAAGGAATACCTCGAAGAAAGAGGAGTAAACAAAGAATCCCTTGAAATGTTCAGGCTCGGATACGCACCTGCAGGATGGGACAACCTCTTAAAACATTTAAGGAACTCCGGCTTTATAGACCAGACAATAAAAGACGCGGGCCTTGCTGTTGCAGGGACTAAAGGACTTTATGATATGTTCAGGGAGAGAATGATCTTCCCGATCATGAGCATCAACTGCAATGTCGTTGCATTCGGGGCAAGAGCGCTCGACAATTCTCTGCCGAAATATATCAATTCACCGGAAACACCTGTCTTTAACAAGTCTGCCACGCTTTTCGGCCTTAATAAAGCAAAAGAAGAAATAATCAAAAAAAACAATGTCATTCTGGTCGAAGGCTATATGGATGTCATAATCTGCTATCAGTACGGGTTCAAAAATGTTGTTGCTCCTCTCGGCACTTCTCTTACTGTTGGCCACCTTCAGAAGCTCAGGACATTAACGAACAATACAACACTTATCTTTGATGGAGATGCTGCCGGTATAGCTGCTGCCAGGCGTGCGCTCTTCCTTATATGCCAGAATGGTTTTCAGGCAAAGGTCCTTTTACTGCCGGAAAAAGAAGACCCTGACAGCTATCTCAGAAAACACGGAGGTTCATCGTTCGGGACTTTGATAGAAAACTCAAAGTCCATAATTGATTTTATTTTCAGTATATCAGGGAGTGCAAAGACCGATACAATAAGAGAGGTCTTGACCTTACTAGCTGAAATAAAAGATATACTTGTAGCAGATGAAATGCTCACCGAGCTGACAAACAAAACAAGGGTACATGAATCTACTATCCGGCAGGAGTTCAAGAACATCTCATCGCGGCGGTCCGGCATATCAACCGAGAAAAAGACCACTCCTTCTCAGCCTGACAGCTCCGGCATCTCTTCCGGGAACTCTGAAGAATATCTGTTGTTGAGCGCGGTTGTAGCATTCCCTGAAAAAACCGATTATCTGCTTTCACGTCTTGACCTGAATGATATAAAAGATAAAACCGTGTTTTCCATTTTCCAGAAAATATCTGCTCTCACAGGGGAAAAAAACCCTGCTTATATCCTCGATAACGCGGATGAAGATGAAAGAAAGATCATCACCAGACTTTCTGTTGATCCGGGGTTTGACCCTGCTCATATCGACAGAAATATAGAAGACTGCCTCAAAAGGATAGAGAACAGAAAGCTCAATAGAAAAATACGCAATGCTGAGATTTCAGGAGACCTTAATCTTTTAACAGCCCTTGTGATCGAAAAGAAAAAAAATATAAAGGAACCTGTGATATGAAAAATTATCATGACCAATATGACTATATTGACGAATATAAAGATGAAGATGAATTCGAGGCCGAAGATAAGGTCAGCGAAGACACAGATACAGAAAATGAGGAGCTCGACAGGCCGGACATTTTACTGGAAAGGGAATATGATCCGATAAAGATCTACCTCAAGGAAATGGGAGGAGTGCCCCTGCTCACAAAAGGGGGAGAGATCGAAATAGCCAAAAAGATCGACCTGGGCAAGGAAAAAGTTTCACGTGTTGTCTTTTCGCTCCCTTTTGCACTGAACAAACTCGTAGACCTCGGCGAACTGGTCGAAAACAGCGAGGCCCCTCTCGAGGATATTGTGCTGAATGCTGAAGACGAAGTTGAAGAAGACCTTATACTTGAAAGAAAAAAATTCTACAATGATACTGTCGAAATAAAGTTACTGCACCAAAAAAGAAAAATTCTTATTAAAAAGCTGAATGCTTCCGGCAATGCTTCAAGCAAGAAGATCCTGAACCTGCTTTCAGAAAACAGGAACCAGATACTTGACTGCATCCGCAAGATGAAGCTTAAGGACGATGTGATCCTTGCTTTTGCTGCAGACATCAGAAAAGCCGTAGCACTCATGGATGAAATGTACGGCAAGATCTTATCTGCGAGGAAAAGGGCAAAGCAGCTCGGGGTTGATCTGGAAAAGCTCAAACAAAGGCCGATACCCAAAAGAATACGGAACAAGGATGTAATAAATGAAATAAATACTCTCTTCTCCGAATGCTCACAGATTGAAAAGGAGATCGGCAAAATAGAAGCCTTCTATGGAATAAACTTTAAGGAGATCAAGAAAGCTTTAAGGGACCTTAACTCCGGTGAAAAAGAAATAGGTGAGGCAAAAAGCGATCTGATCGAGGCCAATCTCAGGCTTGTTATAAGTATAGCCAAGAAATATCTTGGAAGAGGGCTCGGCTTCTCTGACCTGATCCAGGAAGGAAATATCGGGCTTATGAAGGCAGTCGACAAGTTCGAGTACAAGCGTGGATATAAATTCAGCACCTATGCAACGTGGTGGATAAGACAGGCCATTACCCGAGCGCTTGCTGACCAATCAAGGACTATCAGAATACCTGTGCATATGGTCGAGTCGATCAACAAGATGACAAGAGTTTCAAGAGAGTTCGTGCAGGAAAAAGGAAAGGAACCCTTGCCGGAAGAGATCGCTGCAAAATTGAACCTGCCTGCTGAAAAGGTCAGGGCCATGATGAAGATCTCAAAAGAGCCTATTTCTCTGGAAACACCGATAGGCGAAGAAGAAGACAGCCATCTAAGAGACTTTTTGGAAGACAAATCAACCTTATCGCCCCTTGATATAGCGATCCATGACGATATGCAGAAGAATATTGACAAGGTGCTCTCTTTGCTTA
>MHDW01000189.1:8730-14190 GCA_001803645.1 Nitrospirae bacterium GWC2_42_7
TACGGAAAAGATTCGGGGTTGGAGAAGATAAACCCCACACACTTGAAGAAGTTGGACTCGAATTTGATGTAACGCGTGAAAGGATAAGACAGATAGAGGTCAAGGCAATAAGGAAGTTGAGGCATCCGTCCAGAAGCAAGTGGCTCAGAATATTTATTGAGAAACCTTGACTAAAAAAAAATACAGGTTTATAGTAAAAAGTTGCGAGTAGGACGAAAAACCGCCTGTCCCGCATGTTGTTAATTGTTTTTTGCCGGGCCCATAGCTCAGTTGGTAGAGCTACCGGCTCATAACCGGTTGGTCCCAGGTTCGAGTCCTGGTGGGCCCACCAAATCTCTGGAGGATTGGTGAAGGATACTCTAAAATTTCTTATCGATTTACAGGAAAAAGATTCCGGCATACTCAAAAAACGGGCTTTTATTGACAAAGTGCCCTTGAGGATCTTCGAGAAAGATGAGCCTCTGAAACGCGCAAATGTTGAACTCGAAAGCATTAAACACAAAAACGAAGCCCTCCTCAAAAAGAAACGCGACAAAGAAGCAAGCCTGAATGACATAAACGAAAAAATAAACAAGATGAAGTCCCGCGCAGCAGACCTGAAAACAAATAAGGAGTATCAGGCCCATCTCAAAGAGATAGAGACCTTCGAGAAAGATATTTCAACAGCAGAAGAGAACATTTTAATGATCATGGAAGAACTCGATAATTCCTTAAAACAACAGGAAGAGAAGGCGAAAAACGTAGCTTCAGAAACAGATAAAATAAATGCCTTTAAAAAAGAGCTTGAGCAGGAAGTCGAAAAATACGAGAAAGAACTCTCCTTATTAAAAGATGAAAGAGAAAAATTATCTTCTGCAATAGACCCTGATACTTACAAGACATATATGACTCTTCTCAAAACAGGCAGCGGAGTTGCCGTAACTCAGGCAAAAAATGAGATATGCCTTGGATGCGACATGAACATACCACCCCAGCTTTTTGTGGAACTCAAAAAAAATCAAGAGATAATTCAATGCCAGCAGTGCCGCCGCATACTTTATTACTCCGACACCGAATAGTTCCGGGCAACCTTTCAGTAACGAGTGGAGCCTTAGAAATTAAATGCAACCCACCCCTGCACCCCTCCAGGGAGGGGACTTGTGAAATATTAATCTTTTACAAAAAGAACACATAGTCGGATGTCTTTATTTTAATTCCCCTCTTGGGAGGGGTGAAGGGGTGGGTTTTCACTGTAATTGAATGCAATTGTCCTGGTCATCTTTTACTTGGCTTTTAATATTTCAAGCAATGTTATATAATAATAAAAAATTATTATAGATGGCTGAAGCAGAACATGTGGCCGCCCTGCTTTTTTTAAAAAATGCGGGGAGGAAAGTCCGAGCTCCACAGGGCAAGACGCTCCGTAACACGGAGTCTCCCTTATTAAACAGGGGGAAGGAAAGTGCCGCAGAAAGGGAAACCACTTCTGACTTTGTCAGGAGAAAGGGTGAAAAGGTGTCCCAATTAAACGGGATTGCCGGTGCAAATCGGTAAGGGTAAGAGCCCACCAGTGTTCCGGGTGACCGGAACAGCTTGGTAAACCCCGTCTGGAGCAAGGCCAAATAGGTTCTGCCTTTAGAGGTGCCCCCTCAAATCCCCGCTTCGGCGTGGAGGCAGAACGGGTTAGGCCGCAAGAGCCTGATCAAAAGATCAGGCATTAGATGAATGACCACAGTCTCACTTAGGTGAGAACACAGAACTCGGCTTATGGGCTGCTTCAGCCATCTATATGATTTATTAGTGTCTGTTTAGAATAAACTTTTTTGAAAGGACCAAATGGAAGACCATAAATTAAGAGTTTTCTGCACCGTAGCTGAAACAAAGAGTTTTTCGAAAACATCAGAGATAGTCCATCTTACACAGCCTGCTGTAAGCCTTCAGGTCCAGGCCCTTGAGGAAATTTATGAGACAAAGCTTTTTGACAGATCAAGCAGCACAGTCTCTTTAACCCCATCAGGTGAAATTCTGTATAAATATGCAAAGGAGATCCTCGCCCTTTATGCATCAGCAGAGAAGGTCATGGGGGAGATAACCAGTCTTGTGAAGGGCAGTATAAGCATCGGGGCAAGCTCAACAATAGGCAATTACCTTCTTCCTGCGGTAGTGACTGATTTCAGAAAAAACCATCCGAAGTTAAAGATACATCTTCTTGTTGGAAATACCAAAAGGGTCATAGAGCTGCTGAACTCGGGCAATATAGATCTGGGACTTGTTGAAGGAGAAGTAACGAGACAGAAGATGGTCGTTGAAAAACTGATCCCTGACGAATTACTGCTGGTTGTTCCATCCAATCATCCATGGGCAAAAAAGAAAGAGGTTTCTATCAATGAGATCACAAAAGAACCTTTTATTCTGCGGGAAGCCGGTTCAGGCACAAGACAGATAATAGAGAAATTTTTCGCCAAACACGGGATCTCACCTAATGAAATGAAGATCTCCATGGTCCTCGGCAGCACAGAAGCAATAAAGTCAGCAGTTGAGAACGGGCTCGGCATCTCGATGCTCTCAAGATGGGCAGTAAGAAAAGAGAGCAAATACGGCACACTTAATCTCATAAGGATAAAAGAAGAAAAAATGCTGCGGGAGTTTTCGCTTGTAGTGAATAAGAACACGGTTTCATCTCATTCGGTTGAGGAATTTTTGTTATATCTGAAGTCCTATCATTTCGAAAAACTGCTGAGCTGATCTTTGCTGCAACCGCTTTAATATGAAAAAAAATACAAATATCAAATGGCACAACGGAAAGATAACCAAAGAAGACAGGTGGTGCATCAGTGGACACAGGTCTGCCCTGATATGGATAACCGGCCTGTCAGCATCAGGAAAATCCTCTATCGCAACCGAGCTTGAACACACTTTGTTCAATCACAATATCAAGACCTTTGTGCTTGACGGAGACAATATAAGGCACGGACTGAGCAAGGACCTCGGCTTCAGCCATGATGACAGAAGAGAAAACCTGCGCAGGGTTGGAGAAGTGGCAAAACTTCTTGTGGATGCAGGAACACTAACGATCGCAGCCTTTATTTCTCCATATGCGGACCAGAGACAGACTATAAGGGATTTATTTGACGGAGATAAAAATGAGTTCATTGAGGTATATCTGAAATGTGATATATCAGTCTGTGAATCAAGAGACCCGAAAGGTCTATACAAAAAGGCCCGCAAAGGCGAAATACCTTTTTTCACCGGCGTATCCGACCCTTATGAGCCGCCTGAAGATCCTGAGATAGTTATCGAGACAGCCAAGCTGAGCGTTGAGGAAAGCGTAGCTATGATCGTGAAATATCTCAATGAAAAAAGGCTGCTTCTATATAAAGCAGAACCGTCATGCAATCAAAAGATCAGGAAGTAACAACAGCCCTTGTTTTTGCTGCTATCTTTGCCTCAATAAAAGCCGGCGATGCGATACTTGAGGTCTACAATTCTGACTTTGCAGTTGAACTCAAGGATGACAGATCCCCTCTGACATTAGCAGACAAGCGCTCCCATGAGATCATCTCAGACCGCATGAACAGCATTAGCCCTGTTCTGATAAACAGACTTTTCCGGCCAAAAGACCGCATGATACCAATACTGAGCGAAGAAGGCAAAAACATCCCTTTTGAGGAAAGAAAAAACTGGGAATATTTCTGGCTTGTTGACCCCCTTGACGGCACAAAAGAATTTGTGAAAAGGAACGGGGAATTTACAGTGAACATAGCCCTGATACATATTAACAGGCCTGTCCTTGGCGTTATTTATATTCCTGTAAAAGATACATTGTATTTCTGCGCTGAGGGGCTTGGCTCCTATAAACTCGACTTCAATAAGCAGCCGGACTTTAAACTGCCGGAACAATACAGTCCTGACAATTTTAATAATATTATTTCAGCTTCAATAAAATTAAATACAGGAAAAGATGCCAGGGCTTCTTCAGGGAATATGCAGCATATTACAGTAATAGGTAGCCGTTCTCATATGTCAAAGGAGACCGAGGATTATATTAATGATCTGAAGAAAAAATATCCTGAGATTAATTTCATATCAGCCGGAAGCTCCCTCAAATTCTGTCTTATAGCTGAAGGCACAGCAGATATATATCCAAGATTCGGGCCTACAATGGAATGGGACACAGCAGCAGGCCAGGCAATTGTTGAACAGGCTGGAGGAAAAGTGCTGAAGATCTCATCAGATGAACCTCTCAGATATAATAAAGAAAACCTCCTCAATCCGTTCTTTGTGGTCAAGGGCGCAGAGATATAAGACGTAAGTTCAGTGCTTTCCGAAATGCAGTTGAAACAATTTTCCTCTTTACATCTCCCTCATCATCTATTAGAATTAAAGCGGATCACAAAAACACAGTTGTCATTCTGGCGGCTCCGTCCGGCCTACTGTTGGCTTGTCCAGAATCTTTCAGCTGTCATTCCCGCGCAGGCGGGAAACCAGTTGTTATGTTTCAGCAGTTGGTTCTTTGTAGGGGCGAATGGCATTCGCCCGGATTTTAATCCGTAATGTTTTTAAGAAGAAGACAAATGAGGGTTTTCCATCAACTAAGCCCACGCATTAACCATGTGCGGACATCGGCGGTAGCCTGCCTTGAAACAGCTGTCAGCTATTAGCGTTCCGCAAAGTATTGATAACTTTTTGTTGTCATTCCTGAAATTCTCCTCTCGGGAGGGGTGAAGGGGGTGGATTGGTATTATGCTTCTCAAGTCATTCCCCGGCTTGGAGACTGTGTCACAATCCCAAATTTGTCATTGCGAGCAACCGCAGAGAGCGTGGCAATCTTATTATAATCAACACATTATGAGATTGCGACACAACCTCTTGATCTGGGAATCCAGAGTCTTTTTAGTCTCTATTTATCCACAGGGCTTTTTACAGCAATGCCGGGCCTGTTAAGCACATGGGTATAAATCATTGTTGTAGTCACATCGGCATGGCCCAAGAGCTCCTGGACAGTCCGGATATCGTACTGGCTTTCAAGAAGATGGGTTGCGAAGGAATGACGGAGTACATGAACGCTCACCGGCTTGGTCAGTCCGGCTTTTATCGCCGCCGCCTTCACCGCGCTTTGAAGAATGCTTTCGTGCAGATGGTGGCGTCTTATCTTCTTTGCCCTTGGGTCAGCCGAAAGCCGCTCGGAGGGAAACACATACTGCCAACCCCATTCTTTCGCTGCATTAGGATATTTTCTTGCCAGAGAAGGCCAGAGATAGACTTCACCAAAACCTTCGGCCAGGTCCTTCTCATACTGTGCCTTGACAATCTCAAGATGTTCTTTGATCTGCTGTTCATATATCTTCGGAAGCACCGTAATGCGGTCCTTCTGTCCCTTGCCGTCCCTGACAACTATCTGCTGCTGTGCGAAATCGATGTCCTTCACCCTCAGACGAAGGCACTCCATAAGCCTGAGTCCGCTTCCGTAAAGAAGGCCCG
>MHDW01000190.1 GCA_001803645.1 Nitrospirae bacterium GWC2_42_7
TCGTTAGTAAAATCGAGCATAATAAGAGGGCCGGTGGTCATTGGCAGGAATACAATAATAGAGAATTCCTTTATCGGGCCTCATACGAGCATAGGCGATGATGTCAGGATAATAAACTCATCAATAGAGCATTCTGTGATAATGAACGGCAGCGAGATTCTGGACATAGAGAGGATGGAAGAGAGCCTTATCGGCAGAAGGGTCAGAATAGTCAGGAACAGCAGGCATAGCGCCCTGAGGCTGATGCTCGGAGATGACTCTGTGATGGAAGTCTGAAACATTTACACCATATTATTTATAAACCGATCGAGCATTTCCAGGATACGGCGAAAAAATCCTTGAAATCCATAGTTAGTTAAGATGTAATGATCTCCGGGTTTGGGAGTTGTATCTTTGTGTGAATGTTTAGGGCTTATACATTCAAGTAGTTTTTTCTCCGAACCCCGGAAATTTAAAAACAATGAAAACAGTCTTTATAGATTACACAGAAGAATACTATTCAAATACTGCAAGAACAACTGTGCCTGACAAACGCGCCGGCAAGTTTGTACAGCTAAGAAACAATAAAACAGAATATCTTGTTTTTTCTCCTAAAGAACTCTCTCCTTATCATGCAGATATAATAGAGCGGTTCTGCAGGCAGAAGGGAATTGCCGGTGTATATAACAGAGCGCACAAATGTTTTGAGATACATGAGCCTGAGTGGATTATTATTGGGGGCGGGAAGTTCGATTACGACAAAAAGGAAAAGTATCTCCGTCTGTATGATGATTCAATGGCATATGGGAAATTCGAAACAGAAGGGTTGCTCAAAAGGATATTGCAGGTAAAAGGGTTGAAGGATTATAGCGTCAGGATAGAATAATATCTGCAAATTTGTAATCTTTTAGCTTTTTTCATCTTGCCTTTGCCATCAAAAATTGAAAGATATTGGTTTAAGTTTCTGGCAAAATAATATAGTATTAATAATATAAATGGATTCTATTAAATTTATATCATTTTTGCTTATCGCTGCCGGAGCTCTGCTTCTTGTATTTGCTTTGATGCCTGCCCGTAAGACATGGAATATGGTCCCTGAAAAACTGCGCGCAAAATGGCTTGCAATTATGTATCTCATATGCTTTTTTGTTGTTGGCTACATCTTTTTTGAAATAGTATTGATCACTGATATCCATTTTTTTGATGATATTGTAACAGGCCTTGTTTTCTTGGGAGGTGCAATTTTTGTATTTATTACAATTAAACTCTCCAAGAATACCATTCAAAAAATGACAGAAATGGACAATGAACTGAAATTATTGAATAAGACCCTTGAACAACGCGTAAAAGCAGGTATACTTGATTTGCAGCATTCCTATGATTTTACATCAAATGTGATTGACAGCATACCAGATGCAATGGCGGTCATTGATGTAACTGATTTCCATATCGTTAGCGTTAACAAAGCCTTTCTTCGGGAACTGGACCTGCAGGAAGATATGGTTCTATTAAAAACCTGCCATGAGGTAACGCATCAAAGTTCTTCTCCTTGCGGGCCCCCGAATGATATCTGTCCATTGCATGAAATGCTGCTAACAGGAAAATCTTCATCTGCAGAGCATATACACTATAACTCATCAGGGGAAAAACTACATTTTGAAGTCACTACAACACCTATTAAAGATAACAGTGGCATGATAATACTTGCTATACATATTGCCAGAGATATTACTGCGCGCAAAAAGGCTGAAGAGAAGATCAAGCACCTTGCATATTACGATAATATTACAGGACTGCCAAACCGTACTTTTTATAAGGAACTATTGGCCCGTGAAATAGCTTATGCCAGGCGTTATAACCAGCCATTGTTCACGCTTTTCATTGATCTTGATTCATTTAAACAGGTGAATGATACTTTGGGCCACGACATCGGCGACCAACTGTTAAAGGCTGTTGGTGATAGGCTGGCGAGATCCCTTCGCAACAGCGACGAGGTTGCCCGTATGGATGATGGGCAAACTCCGGAAACTGTATCGCGCCTCGGCGGAGACGAGTTCATTGTTTTACTAAGAGGGATTTCTAAAACTGAGGACGCAGCTATAGTGGCAGGACGTATATTACAGGATATATCAGAGCCTTTAGAAATTGGCGGTCATGAGATAACTATTACAGCCAGCATCGGCATATCAGTCTATCCAACAGATGGAGAGGATGTTAAGACTCTTATGAAGAGCGCAGATCTTGCAATGTATCATGCTAAAGACAAAGGGAAGAACAATTATCAGTTCTATTCAAGCAATATGAATGTTGTTGTATTAAAACGGCTTTCTCTGGAGAATGATCTCCGCAAGGCCTTGGAGCACAATGAGTTCCTGTTGTACTACCAGCCGAAAGTAGCCATTAAAAATAATAAAATTGTTGGCGCTGAAGCCCTGCTCAGATGGCAGCATCCTGGAAGCGGAATTGTATCTCCTCTGGATTTTATACCCGTTGCTGAGGAGACCGGACTGATAGTGCCAATTGGTGAATGGGTAATACGCACTGCATGTCAACAGAATAAGGAATGGCAGAAATTAGGTTTTGAACCAATAAGCATTGCAGTTAATCTCTCCAACCGCCAGTTTGAGCAATCAAACCTTCTGGAAATGATTATCCGCACACTAAAAGAGATTGATATGGCAACAAAGTATGTTGAACTCGAAATAACTGAGAGCTCCCTCATGAAAAACCCTGATGCAGCCATAGCTATTCTCAATGAACTAAAAGATATCGGCATAACTATAGCCATTGATGACTTTGGCACAGGATACTCCTCCTTAGAGTACCTGAAAAGAATTCCTCTGAATTCCCTGAAGATAGCACTTCCTTTTATCAGAAATATCCTTACAAGCCCTGATGATGCTGCAATAACAAAAACGATCATTACTCTGGCACATAACATGAATTTAAAGGTCATTGCTGAAGGAGTAGAAACCAAAGAGCAGCTTGATTTCCTGCGCACACTCGGATGTGATGAAGTGCAGGGATACTTTTTCAGCAAGCCCTTGCCTGCCGATGAATTTATGAAACTGCTTCAGAAAGGATATTTCTAGCCCGTTTGTATATTTCTCAAATACGGCTAAAAAAATTCTTGAAATCCTCATGTTTTGAGGGATTTATAATCTCCCTTTTCCTAACCATGTGTCTTTGTCTGTAACTTTAGATCTTGTACCTTCAAGTATTTTTCCCCCGCATCTGAGAAATCCATGAATTAAGTGGGCTAGCAAACTTTGATTTATTATGTTCTGCATCTTATATCCGGCATGTCAGGGTTGTTGTAATGAAAATATCCATGCGCCGGACAGCCGCCTGTGCATGAAGCTTTGTTTGAACAATCTTTAGTATCACAATGGTTTGCCTTATGCTTCCTGAAGAAGTCGAGTTTCGGATTCATCCAGATGTCCTCGAATCTATCTTTGAACAGATTACCGAGGTAGAAAGTTTCCACATTATGAAAGAGGTTGCATGGGAACACAGAGCCGTCAGAGAGTATCGATAGTTTTTTAACTCCTCCTGCACATCTCGAATTTTCAGGAAGAGAATCTTTTTCAAAACAGGATGCGTTGACCTTATAGATGCTGATGTCATTGTTTGCTTCTTTTAATTTTTGAAAGAAGTCCATGAAATCGGCAAAGTCTAAAGTTTCATTTATATTCGATGAATTACGTGACAAAACATCCATATGAAGAAGATAATATTGCTGCACTCCCATATCTTTCAGAAGGTCTACTATATTCTGAATATCATCGAGAGAACTTCTACTGACCACTGTCTTGACAATGGGGTTTAGGCCTGATCCAATAAGCTGCCTGATGCTCGCAATTGCGTTATTGAAATGAGAGGAATTTGTGATCGAATTATGTTTCAACTCATCACTTCCTTCAAGAGAGATTCCTATCCTGAAATTATCCTGGTTCAGCCCGGAAAATTTAGGCATAAAATCAGGAAGGCTTCCATTTGTGCTGATATTGACAGAGATATTTTTGTTTAAAGCAAGCTTAATAAAATCATATATCCATTTTACCAGTAACGGCTCACCGCCCATGATATCTATCTTTGCAATACCAGTCTCAGAGAGAATATCCAGGAGTTTCAGCGCTCTCTCATATGGCATCTCAATATTATTGCTGCTGCCGTTAAAACAGAAAGAACATCTCTGATTGCATCTAGTTGTCGGATATAACTGGATATATTCAGGTGGAGGGAAAGGCATTATTATGTAGTTAATAGGTAAGGCCCCCTCACCCTCGCCCTCTCCCTCCAGGGGAGAGGGTTGTAAATATTTCCCCTCCCTTGAGGGGAGGGGATGAAGGGGAGGGTGATGGATGGAGGTTTTATTATTGTCAGCATTTGCAAATTAAAATTTGACCAAGTCCTTCCCTGCCTCAAAAGCCTCTTTAAGCGCAGTGGGATGGGTGTTTATAGCACCTCTTGCATCAATACCGAGGAAACTTAACGTCTGGTGTTCAGGCACGCTTACTGTTCTGAAAAATGCCCTTGCAGTTGCTTCACAGCACTTAACTCCTATCTCCTTTTTCATTCCTCCTGCAGTGATCAAAAGTCCTTTGCGCCCAAATTTCCCTTCAGGGATAGTTTTCCTGAGCAAATATTTTTCGCACCAGAAGCTCTGACACCGGTCTATCATTATCTTTGCCTGTGCACTAAGGCTGAAGAAGAAAATAGGAGATGCAAGGATTATCCTGTCAGTTGTCCGGATAGCATCATAGATACCGGACATATCATCATTTATTATGCATATGCCTGTTTCATCACAGCCGCCGCAGTTCTGGCAAGGTTTAATCTCCATCAGGTTGAGATTAAAGACTTCAACATCAGAACCAGAGACCTCAATACCCTTGATCGCTTCTTTAAGCAGAAGTTCTGTGTTGCCGTTCTCTCTCGGACTGCTGTTGAAAGCAATGATGTTCATTTTATTTCTTTCTCTGCTTTTTTATTTTTCTCTTTTATGTCTATTGCATCTCTCATTTTCTGAAGGTTCTCTGACAATTCCCACCAGCCGAGCTTAAAGCTTGTATAATCCGGTGCTCCTGACATGGCAGATGCATATCTTATTGAGTTGGAATAGAATAACCACTGCCTTATCCACATTTTCTCTATCTGTTCGTCAAAAGGATTTGCTTTATCTTCTATGCCTTTTCCCCATGCCTCTGACATCAGGTTTGTTGCTGCCATGGTCATGGCATCTGTCTCTTTGACAGTGTTATCGAGTTTTGTGAAATGTCCGTCTGCCCATTGCGTGCTGTGGCAACCCTTGCAGATGTTCTTCATGGCCTCAAGCCTTTTTGCCTGTTCAGCTTTGTTTATCAGGAATTCAGAAGCAGGTTCACCTGAGAATGTTACAGGGAGAGGGAGGCCGTCTTGGTTATTTATTATTGTTGTATCGCCTGATATCGGCTGCGGGTGGCTGTAGATAAGTCCGAATATCCTGACCCATAGCTTTGACCCGAAATTATGGTTTCTCTCTGATATTATATCGCCCTCAGGAGAGACTAACAGACTGTTATGGCATGTAGCGCATGTAGGTGACTTAAAGTCTTTTCCGATGGTCCATGGAACAGCGTTGAAATTCCATTCATGATATTTTGAAAAATAGATATTACCGTGTTTGCTTTCCTTGTACACATTCCAGGCCGGTGTATCTGGTTCGAGATGGCACTGTGCGCAGGTATATGGCTTTCTTGCCACTTCAATCGAGAATCCGTGTCTTGGGTGGCAGGAAGCACACGAACCAAAACTTCCATCAGGATTTTCCCTCCCGACTCCCTGATTAGGCCAGTTTGTCAGGTCAGGAACAGACATATCACCCATTCCTGAAGATATATTTTTCATCCCCTTGACCTCTACTTTTGTCCCGTGGCATCCCATGCAGGTATCATGTAACGTACTTTCTGAAGCTTTCTCAGAAACTATCTTTCCATCTTTAATTTTTTTGACGCCGGTGACAGATTCAACGAGTGTATGGTAAACGGGGTTTTTCTCAAGGATCTTTATTGCATGGAATTTTTTGCTACCTGAGTACTGCTCAACTTCAACAGGGTGGCATGTCTTGCAATCGTTCGGAGAGACTATAACGTTTATTTTATAGCCGTTATGCTCGAAATTGTCCATGTGCTTTTCGGGATTCCTGCTGTGGCATTCATAACAGCCGACAACATTGTCTTTGAGTTCGTCCGAAAGTTTTTCAACAGAAATCCTTCTTTCTATAACAGGTTTTTTAAAAGCATCAACAGGCCTCGTCTTTGCATGCCTGCTGCTGAGCCAGTCACTGACAATACCCGGAGTATAAAGCTTGTGGCATTCTATGCATTCCTGTGTCTGTGAACTGATATTCAGGCTGCCGGAGTCAGTCTTTTCATCAGAAGAGGCCGAAGTCAGAGAGATAGAGATTGAAAGAAAAACTATTAAGAATAAGATATTTTGTAAAAATGTTTTATTAAAGTTCATCTGTTTCCACCTCGTATAATTTATATGTGCTCATTCTTTTTTGTACAGGTACTTACATTCCCTCCCTCGAGGGGAGGGTGTGTGTTAAGCCTTTTGCAATTACTTTAATCACCCTCTTCCAACCCTCTCCCCTCAAGGGAGAGGGACTTTACCTGTCAGATTGAAATATAAACAATTATTTCGAAGTCAGCTCCATATCCTCGCCGCAGCAGACCAGAGTGCCACCGCCTGCTTTAGTGACTGTAACTTCGTTGCCGCATATATTGCATTTGTAATGCTCTCCTGCTTTTTCTACTGCCATGTTTGCCTCCTTTTTAATTGAATCAAAGTAACCCACCCCTGCACCTGCCTACCGGCAGGCAGGCCCCTCCAAGGAGGGGACTTAAATACAAGTCTCGGAAAGGGCTTTATTTAAACTGATTGTGGTATTCCTTCACTTTTTTTGCAAATTCTCTGCCGAATTCATAGCATTTCTTTTCATCATCAGGCGAAGGCCTGTAGAGCGCTTCCACCCCAGGCTCGAATGTCTCGAGTTTCATGGCTTTAAGGGAGTCATACGCCTCTTTTACAGCCCCGCCTCCCCATCCGTAGCTTCCGAAAACCCCGGTAATCCTGCCTTTTGGACGAAGGCCAGTGAGATGATGTAAAAACTCTGCTATGGTCGGATACATTTTATTATTAAGGGTCGGAGTGCCTATCAGTGTTCCCCTTGATCTCCAGAATTCCTTTATGGCAAAGCTCATCGGGGTTGCCCTGAGTTTGATCACTCTGCAGTCAACCCCTTCATCCTTTAATCCCTGCATTATTGGGAGTGTCATCATCTCAGTGCTCTGCCACATTGTGTCATAAATTATAGAGACCCTGAGATCCGCAGCCCCGTTTGCCATATCCATATACATCTTCAGGATCTTTCCGGGGTCTTTTCTCCATATTATTCCATGATCCGGAGCTATTACGTCTATCTCCAGCCCCAATTTCTGAATTTCTCCTATCTTTGATTTTATGAGATTCCCAAAAGGCATAAGTATATTGGCGTAATAATCAACAACAGCATCGTCAAGTTCCTGAATAGACGAACATTCAATGAATTCGTCATCAAACCTGCTTGCTGAAGCATAATGCTGGCCAAAGCCATCCTGGCTTATAAGGACCTTATCTTCCTTAATATAGGTCATCATCGAATCAGGCCAGTGGAGCATCGGGGTTTCCAGAAACAGAAGGTTTCTCTTGCCGATGTTCAAAGTGTCTCCTGTTTTTACGATCTTGATATTCCAGGCTGAAAGATCAAAGAACCGGCTGAGGCCTTTCTTTCCCTTTTCTGTAATATAAATAGTTGCTTTTGGAGCGAGCGCCATTATCTTGTCAAGGCTGGTCACATGGTCATTTTCAATATGGTTTATGATTATATTTTTGATCCTGGAAGGGTCGACAATATGTCTGATGTTATTTATTGTTGTTTCAGCAAAGTCGTGCCTTACTGTATCCAGCAGAGTTATATGCTCATCAACAATAAGATAGTTGTTGTAGGTTGTTCCATTAGGGGTGACATAACCGTGGAAATCTCTGATTGCCCAGTCGATCACGCCGACCCAGTATATATCAGGTTTTATCTGTACTGTGTTCATTTAGCCTCCAATAAAGTTTCTAAATAGTGTCTGTCCCTAAGTTCAGTTTTTGTTTTTATCAGTCATTGCCGCGAAAATCACCCTCTCCCAACCCTCCCCCCTCAAGGGGGAGGATATTTTTGAGAGCCCCTCCCTTGAGGGGAGGGGACTGAGGGGAGGGTGTTATTTTTATGCCCCTCTGCGTCCCACCTTAATAAGCGGTGAATTGAAGAGGATCTGGATTCCCCGGCCTTAAGTTCCTTACATCTCAGCCTTCGAGAATTCCTCTTTCTTCATACATATACCACTGGCCTGTATTATCCATGAAATTGTATGTCTCGTTCAGTATAGTATAATGGTCGTTTTCTTCAACAACAAGGCGTTCAAAGAGTTCTTTCTCGTCTTTTGAGGTTGCTTTAGCCGCAGCCTTTTTATAAAAATCATAGCCTGCTTTTTCGAAGTTAAGGGCAATTTTGATAACTTCCATTTCATTGTCGAGAGCTTTGACCCTTCGCATCATCTTATTTTTTAGTTTGCTGAATACTGTTTGTACCGCCTCTTTTGGCCTATGGAAGTCAGCTTCAATGCCGAGTCCGTTAAAGATATTTTTCAGCATTTTGAGGTGTCTTGTTTCATCCTTTACAAAACCCTTGAACATCTCTCTTCCGAAAACATGTTTTGTGTTCTTTGCCGCTTCCTTATAAAAGGCGATAGCGTCAGTTTCCATCTTGATTGCTGTCTCGACTGCTTTTTTCATGATCATCTCCCTGAAGATATTTGGTTATAGTAAAATTATATCAGAATATCTGGACATTTCAATTAAAAGATGTTTGCAGTGAACAGGATTTCATTTCATTTGGGCTGGTTTATTGCTATTAATATGGCTTTTTGATTTCTGAGAGAATATGGCTTAAGATATTCCATGGAAACAACTCTTGACGGGATAAGGGATGTAAAACTTTATCAGAACAAGAACGGATACAGATTTTCTGTTGATCCTGTCCTTCTTTATTCTTTTGTGAATATGAAGTATGCGCATCACATAGCAGATCTGGGGACAGGGTCAGGGATAATCGGCCTTCTGCTTGCAAAGAAATATACTGCTTCTTCAGTGCTTCTTGTTGAGCTTCAGGAATCGCTCTACAGGCTTGCGCTAAAGAATATCAGCCTTAACAACCTTGATGACAGAGTTAAGATAATCATGGCGGACATCAGGGAAATTAAAAAGAAACTCCAGCCTATGTCGCATGATATTGTTGTCTCGAACCCGCCTTTCAGAAAGCCTTTGTCAGGACTTTTGAGTATTGGAGAGGAAAAATCTGTTGCAAGGCATGAGCTCAAGCTCCGGCTCCCGGAACTTGTTGAATCTGCATCATACCTTCTGAAAGCACGAGGCAGGTTTTTTATGATTTTTCACCCAGAGAGAATACCTGAGACCTTTGATGAATTCAGGAAAAACAGGCTCGAACCCAAAAGGATACGGTTTGTTCATAATGATGCTGAATCCGCATCAAAAATAGTTCTGATTGAGGCTGTGAAAGAGGCACGGCCAGGGATAAAGATCGAAAAGCCGTTATTTATTTATCAAAAGGCCGGGATTTATTCTGATGAGATTAATGAGATATATGGGCGTGAAAACAAGTAATAATGTAATTAGACGGTGGCTTGCTGTATAATATTCCAACTTGATTGAAAGGATTGGGATTTGAGATATAAATGAATTGCTCGACAAAAAACTGCAGTTGAAGCAAGCTCACCGCATATTGATATCCTGAGTAATACGTAATGATAAAAAATACCTTCTGCATCCTCGACGGAATAGGAGAGAAGCTTGAGAGGCGCCTGTGGGAAGAGGGTGTATTAACATGGGAAGATTTCAGGAACTCGGACAGACTTTTTGGATTTAGTCATGAAAAAAAGAGCATTTTTGACGAAAGGCTTCAGATCGATGCTATGGAATTGGGGGCCGGCAATGCAGAGTATTTTGACAAGAGGATAAAGCGAAGGGAGCATTGGCGGTTATTTGATTTTTTTAAAGACCAGGCTGTATGTCTGGACATAGAGACTAACGGATTGCCGCCCGGCAGTGGCGGGTATGCTACAGTTGTGGGACTTTATGACGGATATGACTATAAGTGTTTTATAAAAGGCGAGAACCTCAATGCTGCAAATTTGAACCGCGAACTCGAAAAATATAAATACATTGTGACTTTTTATGGAGCTGTCTTTGACGTACCTTTTTTACTCAGGACCTTTGACGGCTTAAAATTAAACATCCCACATTATGACCTCTGTTTTGCGTCAAGAAAGCTTATGATGAAAGGCGGGCTGAAGAAGCTCGAGGTTGACCTTGGAATCGGGAGAGAAGAATCCGTACAGGGACTTGGAGGATACGAAGCTGTTAAGTTATGGGAATCTGCAAGAAGGGGCTCTCATGACGCAATGGATCTTCTGGTGAAATATAACAAAGAAGACACGGTAAACCTTTTGCAGCTTGGAACCATCCTTTATGAAAAGCTCAAACAATCAACGGGGATTGAGGAATATTTGTCCTGTGGAGTTGCTTGAGAATTTTTTCACTTATATTGCTGTAGAAAAAGGCCTCTCAAAAAACACGATCAGTTCTTATTCCGTTGACCTCAAAAGATTTGAGTCTTTTCTTGCCCACAGGAAAAAGAAGATAAAAGCCGTTAAAAAACAGGATATCCTGGATTTTATCGGAACATTGAGAAACGACGGGTATTCCATATCAACTATCTGCAGGTATATCTCTTCGATAAAAGCATTCTATAAATACATGCTGACAGAGGACATTATTGACAACGACCCCTCTGAAAATCTACAGTCGCCTAAAAAATGGGAGAGACTGCCAAAGGCTCTCAGCGTCTCAGAGGTCAAAGAACTTCTGGAAGTAAAATTTTCAGGGGAAGCTGAGTTAAGAAATACTGCAATGCTTGAGCTTCTGTATTCTTCCGGCCTCAGAGTGACTGAACTTATCTCAATAAAGCTTGGCGATATAAATTTTGAAGCAGGTTTTATCAGAGTTCTTGGCAAGGGTTCAAAAGAGAGGGTTGTTCCTGTAAATACAAGGGCAATAAACAGAATTAAACAGTATATTGAACAGGAGAGACAGGAAATATTAAAAAAGAAACAGTCTCAATATTTGTTTGTAACTAGAAGGGGAAGGCAGATGACAAGACAGCGTTTCTGGCAGACATTAAAAGCTGTCGGCAAACAGGCAGGGCTCGAACTTTCTCCGCATACAATAAGACACTGCTTTGCTACGCACCTTCTTGAAGGCGGGGCTGATCTGCGGTCTGTGCAGAAGATGCTCGGACACACTGACATATCAACCACCCAGGTCTATACAAAAGTTACTACTGACAGAATAAAAAAGGTTTTCAAACAATACCACCCGCGAGCGTAATCAAAAGCTATTTACTGCTTTCCTCCACAACTTCCATTAAATTTAAGATAGTTTTTGTTATGTAAATCAAAGAAATCATCCAAAGAAATTATTCAAAAAAATAAGCAATTCAGGTATAATACCAAAAACCTACAGCAATCACAAAACACTACAAGGAGGGAATTAACATGAAGAAAGTTAAATTGATTACGGTAGTATTGTTTCTTATCTTCTCAGTATCAGCCTATGCAGCACCGCTTTTTGATAAGCTTTATTATTCTGCAAGGACAACGAAGCTTCTTCCGGGCACTTACACCTTGAGATTCAGCATTTGGGACGCTGCTTCAAAAGGCGGAACAATGCTATGGTCAGAGGAGCATACAATGGCTCTGACAGACAACATGATCGAAGATGTTCTCGGAGATGTAACTCCCCTGCCCGATATAGACTACAGTCTTCCATTGTATGTGCAGGTGGACACTTTGACAGGCACAAAATATAAGGCAATATCCAAGACAAGGGAAAGGCTTGAAGCTTCTCCAGAAGCTCACTGGAGATATTACGGCGTTGATAATTTTTTTGCCGGAATTCAGGCAGGCAATCTCACAATGACAGGCGTCTATAACACAGCCATCGGAAATTCTGCGCTCAATTCTAACACCACAGGCACCTCCAACACAGCCAGCGGATATGCTTCGCTAAATTTCAACACCACAGGCACCTCCAACACAGCTACCGGATATTATTCGCTCCTTTTAAACAGCACCGGCGGCTGGAACACAGCCATCGGAAGTGCTTCGCTCTTTTACAACACCTTAGGTTACTATAACACCGCCAGCGGTGCAGAAGCCCTCTATTCCAATATCTCAGGCACCTCCAACACAGCCAGCGGAAATAGGGCACTCTTATTTAACACCACAGGCTCCAACAACACAGCAAATGGTGCAGATACTCTGCAAAGTAACACCTCAGGTCACTATAACACCGCCAGCGGATATTCTGCGCTCTATTCCAACATAACAGGCAACAACAACACAGCTATCGGCTATTTTGCAGATGTATCATCAGGCAACCTTTCAAATGCAACTGCTATAGGATACAACGCCAAAGTAAATGCCTCGAACAAGGTAGTCATAGGGAATAATTCTGTAACAACGATCGGCGGGTATGCGGCATGGTCCAACTTCTCTGACCTGCGGTCAAAGGCGGATATCCAAGACATCGGATATGGTCTTGATCTCATCAGACAGCTCCGGCCAGTGTCTTTCAAAATGAAGAATGGCAATAACAATACCGATTTTGGTTTCGTAGCACAGGAAATCGAGGCTCTTATAGGTACAGAGTATAACGTTCTCGATATCGGGGGCGGGGATGAGAGAATGTTGTCGCTCAGATACACACAATTCATCGCTCCAATGGTGAAGGCAATGCAGGAACAGCAGGAGATAATTGAGGAACAGCAGTCACAGATACAAGCACAGCGGATGATGATCGAACAGCTTATGGCAGATATGAAGGAATTAAGGAAAAGGATTCAATAGCCCTGAACTGCAAAGCCCCTCTCAGATGAATCGAGAGGGGCTTTGACAGCAGTGGACAAATGGCGATGATAAGGGCTGATTGACAGGGGCTCCGTACTCATTCAACAGTCAAAACACCTGAAACGAACAGCCTGAAAGCAATATTAACTTTACTTTTAGTGCTACCTTAAGTAAACTACTGATTAACATAGGTATGAATAATACTATTTATAAAAGG
>MHDW01000191.1:0-1159 GCA_001803645.1 Nitrospirae bacterium GWC2_42_7
TAAATATTCTTGAAATATTTATCCCTCCATTAAGGGAACGTCAGGACGACATAAAACCCCTCAGCGCTTTTTTCCTTCAAAAACATCTGTCGAAAGCAGGCAAAAAAATAAGCGGTTTCTCAACTGAAGCAATGGACATACTTTTTCATTATAGTTTCCCCGGCAATGTAAGAGAACTCGAAAATATAATCGAAAGGGCCCTTATCCTTGAAAAGAATCCGGTCATAACACCAGAGAGCCTGCCCCGCGGCATACGCGTGCTTGAAATAGAAACTATCGACCCTGAAAGGGTAAAGTCTGTTGATGAACTGGTCAAGGAATATGCTGAAAAGGTCGTAAAGATGCTTGGCGGCAACAGATCAAAGGCTGCTGAAATTCTGGGTATTTCGAGAACAAGCCTCTGGAAGATACTAAAAGAAGATTAATGTTTACACTGTTCATATTTTAAACACCCTGCTTTATTTGCTTCCTCTGTTTTAATATTCCTTAAATAACAAGCTGTTATATTTATTTTCCCTCTCAAAATCCTCTCAAAATTCCGAAAATCAACTGTTCATATTCTAAACACTCATTTAAGATAACTCATATTTTTCTTTAATATCAATTAGTTGTGGTTAGGCATCCTTTATGCTCTATACAGGGTAAATAATTACTTTGGAGGTAGCAATATGAAGCAAAGCCTTTTGTTTATGACTTACGAGGATGATGATTTTGATGAAGGTCTTTCATATGCCCTGGACCTCGCAAAAATGATGGACAGGGGCATCGCTATTCTTCTGGTCCATAAAAAGAAACTCTCAAGAAAGTTTGAAGACCTGATGACAGCTATCACATTTGCTCAGGCAAATGAACATGAGACCGCAAGACAGATAATATCTGGTCAGGTATCTGAAGACAACGGTACTGATCAGCAGAATGTACTAAGAGAAAAGTGTGACAGTTCAGGAGTCTCCACAAAAATTTACAATGCACTGGATGACACTTCAGCAGCTCTGAACAATTTTCTGAAGAACAATAAGGGCATTGATATGGTTCTTTTAAGCCCGAGCATTACTGATAACGGAAATCTGAGTGCACGGGAACTGAACCAGCTCTTAAGAACAGCTTCAAGGCCGATAGTCACCATGGCCAAGCATGCGCATGCTGTATAAAAAATATT
>MHDW01000191.1:1335-13121 GCA_001803645.1 Nitrospirae bacterium GWC2_42_7
CTGCCACAGATTCCAACCAGATAGTAGCAGCATCTACCTCAGGCACATACGCGCATTGGAAGATCGGAAATGTGGATTTTAAGATGGGTCTTTATCTTCTTATCGGCGGTTTTGTCGGCGGGCTTGCAGGAGTACAGGGAATAAAGGTCCTTAAAGCAATGGGCAATGCTGATTTTGTCATAAAAATAACCTATGTGCTGATGCTCGGTATTGTAGGGACGTATATGTTTATCGAAAGCCTTATGAGCATGAGGAAAAAGAAGATCGAAGAAGCAAACACAGAGAAAGAAACAGCGCTCACAAGATTTCTTAAATCACTTCCTCTTCAGACCCATTTCGAAAAGTCAGGCGTAACTCACTCAATGCTCGTTCCAATAATTTTTGGAGGATTTGTCGGCATTCTGTCAGCTGTCATGGGAGTGGGCGGAGGTTTCCTCATGGTACCGGTAATGGTTTATATACTCAGGATGCCTATGCATGTAGTTGTAGGAACAAGTCTTTTCCAGATCCTGTTTAACTGCATTGAAGTCACATTCCTGCAGGCTTATACAAATCATACGGTAGATTTCATTCTCGCTGTGCTCCTTCTGCTTGGCTCAACTGTAGGTGCACAGGTCGGGACAGTCTTTGGGAGAAAACTGAAAGGCGAACAACTAAAGATCATTCTTGCATCAATCGTTCTTGTTGTTACCATCAAGATAGTCTTTGATCTTACTTTAACCCCTTCATTACTGTTGGGTCAGGGAGGAGGACATTAATATGAACAAAGTTCAGAAGTCTAAAGTCAGAAGCCAGAAGTCAAGAAATTATCATTTAATTAGTCTCCTGGTTTTTCTTGGAATGTTTATATTTTCCGGACAAGCATTAGCAGAGCTGACAGCAAAAGCAAATCACGACCATATCAGCATAGACTTTTTCTATCACGGCAGCACTGTCGGTGTTAGTGGTATATCTGATCCTGATGCTGATCTTATAATCAAGATAACCTCTCCTGATGGCCACCAGGCACTCAGGCAGAAAGGAAAGGTCGGCGGTATTCTATGGATGAACGTTGGTACGATTGATCTCGAGAATGTGCCGTCACTCTATTTTCTTACGAGCACAAAGAAAATAGACGATATCCTGAGTAAAGATGAGAGGGCTAAAGACATCGTCGGTTATGAGGCGCTTAAAGATCATGTTGAACTGGCCCCTGTGAAAAATGAAGATGAAAAAACAAGATGGTTCAATGAATTTGTTAAATATAGGGAACATTCAAAGCTTTATTCCATATCTTCCGGCAATATAACCTTTTCTCAGAAAGATGGCAAACAGAATTATTACACACTATTTCAATGGCCTTACCAGGCTGCACCCGGCGATTACCTTGTGACAGTCTATGCTGTTAAGAACAACAAGATCATCGAAAAAGCTGAGGCAAAAGTTCAAGTTGAGCAGACGGGTATTGTAAAGACCCTTGCCGGCATGGCCAAGAACAACGCTGCTGTTTACGGTATCCTGTCTATCCTTGCTGCGCTTGGTGCCGGTATCGGGGTCGGGTTAATATTCACAAAAGGCGGAGGTGCGCACTAATCATGTACGATACAATATTAGTAGGTTTTGACGAATCTTTATCAAGCAGGGCAGCCGTAATTGAAGCCTCTAACTGGACAAAAAAACATGGCGGAAAAGTGATACTTGTTCATGCTGTATTTTTTGATACGGAGGAGTTCGGAATTGCTCCAGAACAGCAGGAAAAACGTTTCAAGATCGGTGAAAAGGCCTGTATCCAGACAAAAGAAATGATCACTTCTGAATTCGGCATTGACGCACAATACCTGCTCTGTGAAGGTGAGCCGCCTGAAGTAATTATTGACATAGCCAATGGAAAAAAAGCGGATCTGATCGTTCTTGGCACTTACGGGAGAAAGGGCCTGAACCGGCTGCTGATGGGAAGCGTTACTTCAAATGTAATTGGTAAATCATTAATCGATGTGCTTGTTGTAAAAAAACAGTGCGATAAATGCACCGGAGAATATAAGTCGATACTTGTTCCTTTTGATGGTTCTGAATTCAGCAAGAAAGCTATTGATCGCGCATGTCAGTTATCAAAGCTCGACGGTAGCAGCATAACCGCCTTATACGTTATTCCCAGATACGAAGAGATGCTGGGGTTCTTCAAAACTGACTCAATAAAGAAAAGCCTGTATCAGGAGGCGGACAAAATTATCAATGGCGCAATAAGTCTTGCTTCAAGCCAGGGCATAACAATTCAAAAGGAGATAATTGAAGGCCACTCAGCAGATAAGATCATCGAAACCACTATAAAACTGCACAACGACCTGATAATTATCGGCAGTCATGGATATACCGGGATAGACAGGGCACTGATAGGGAGCACCACTGAAAGGGTCATCATAAATGCCACCTGCCCCATATTGGTCGTAAGGTGAATAAAATGAAAGGATATAGAAAAATTCTGATAGCGGTCAATGGTTCAAAAAACGTACTTACTGAAGGGCTGAAACTTGCCGGTGATGAGAGCTGCTGGGTAACTGTTGTGAAGGTCATACCACCCAATGAAGGTGAGCTCCATCTAACAGGCATTAAAGATATAGGGGATGTGCTGAACAGTAACGGAGAAAAGGAGACCTCTGAATTAAAAAAGATCGCAGAGACTGAGCGCTCGCTCATAAAAACAAGGCTTGAAGAAGGCAAAGTTCATGAAAAGATACTCGAGACAGCTGAAGAGGAAAAATGTGACCTGATAATCATGGGGTCCAAAAAGCGCAGTTGGTTAAGAAAAATATTTGGAGATAACACTGTTGAAAAGGTCATTGGACAGGCACCTTGTCCGGTACTGGTAGTAGACGTATAAGCCAGCTGTTTTCTTCCGCTCTTAAAAATGGAGCCCCGCAAACAAGCCAGTGGGGCTCCATTTTTTTTTCTTTAATGATATTATAGTCCTGTATGTTACTTAAGAAAAAAATATTCCTTAGTTTTTTCATCAGTTCGAGCATCATCGTGATTCTTGCTGCCATTGCTTATTCCAATTTTCTGGAAATCATGAAAGAAATCCGCTATCTCGAACTATCCGATACATTAAGAAGCAAGTCCCTCCAGTTAAGAAGGCATGAAAAGAATTTTTTTCTTTATGGCGATTTGAAGGAAATTGAAAACGTCCATATTTATATCAAAGAACTTAAGTTAATTCTCAGGGATGCTGAACATTTCTACGCTGGAAAGAATTATCTTAGTGACGCAGCCAAGACAGAAGATGCGGAAAAATTCAACGGTATATATGAGGAATATTCATCTTACATAGAAAAAAAGCAGACAAATCCTGAGAATAATAAGTCCGGTTACAATAGATCTGCTCTTTTTAGTCTTGCAGATCCGATCGAAGAATACGATCAAAGGTTTAATCGAATTGAAGTGCTGTTTTGGGATTTCCACAAAGAATTCGATAATCTTAAACCATCATATCAGAAGTACTCAGTTTTTTTTCATCTTATTGAATCAACAGCTCTGGAGCGTCCAGCCATAAATGCAGAGCTTCTAACAAATATTTTTGTCTTGAAGCAGGACAATCCTGCAATAAGGAGTCTTCAGAAACTGGATAATGAGATCAGCGCACTCAGAAAAAACGGCGAGGAGATCATAACCATCTCAAAAGAATTTGACAAATCAGCTCGAGAAAGAGTAGAAAAATACATAAATCTATCGCAGAAAGCAGCCTTGATATTTTTTCCGCTTTTCATCATCGTTGGGCTTGGCAGTCTATTCTTAATCAGTCATGGAGTTGTCAGACGCCTGAAGTCTTTAACAAAAGCTGTAGAAAAGACCGGAAAAGGTAATTTTATTTCACTGCCCCCTTACGGAGAACGCGATGAAGTCGGCATGCTGATATCAGCGTTTAATAAAATGGAAAATGATCTTATAGTCAGGGACGGAGAAATCATACATAAAAATGAAGAGCTTTTACAAAGCAAAAAACTCGCCTCTATTGGCACTCTCGCCTCCGGAGTTGCTCACGAACTGAATAATCCTCTCAATAATATTTATCTTGCCGCACAGGTGCTCTCCCGAGAAGTCAAGCAGGAAGGATACCCTGGAATAATAAAAGAAACCGTTCAGGACATATTCTCACAAACCTTAAGAGTTAAAAGAATTGTCGGCGATCTTCTTGAATTCTCAAGGGAAAAACCGCCGGAGCTTCAAAAGATCAATATAGTAAAAGTAATCAGTGATGTGCTTACCAGATTTATTGCCTCAGGTGAAATACTAAATACTAACCCGAATTTTGATGCGCCTGAAAGCATTGAAATGTTTGGGGATAAGCATCTGCTTGAACAGGTATTTATAAATCTTTTCAGCAATGCCGTTGAAGCGATGAACGGCACTGGTGAAATATCTATAAAAGCAACCGAGGTTGATTCCACTGTTTTGATAAAAGTTACTGACAGTGGAAAGGGAATCCCTCCTGACATCCTTCCAAGGATTTTTGATCCCTTTTTTACCTCAAAGGAAAAGGGCACAGGACTTGGACTCTCAATAGTCTATAGTATAATAGAAAAACATAAAGGCAGGATCGAGGTAGAAAGCATGCCTGACAAAGGCACTGTCTTTACAATAACATTACCCCGTTAGAAAGATAAGAGTATCATGAATGGGAATAATTCTGGTTTTGAATAACTGCAAGGAAAGTTCAAGACTATCTAACGGGGCGGACCGGAGAAACAATGAGTTTTAAAATTCTGATAGCAGAAGACGAGGAAATATCTTTAAAACATTTAAGTTATGCCCTTGAAAAAGAGGGGTACAAAGTCACTGCGACAAAAAATGGCCTTGCAGCTCTAGAGAAGATCAGGAAAGAAACATTCGATATCCTGCTTGCTGATATAAAGATGCCTGGCATGGACGGACTGGCTTTGCTTTCTGAAGTTAAAGAAAACTACCCTAACATCGAAGTAATAATAGTTACAGGATTTGGCAGTATTGAATCTGCTGTTGAAGCTATGAAAAAAGGCGCTTCCGAGTACGTAACAAAACCATTCAACCTCGATGAGCTGAATCTGAAAATCAAAAAGATACAGGAAAAAAAAAGATTAGAGAATGAAAATATAGCGCTTAAAGTCTCCCTCGGGCTTAACAAAGACCAGCCCTTTATCGCAAAAAGCAGAATGATGAAAAGGGTGATAGATATAATAAACGGCATAACCAACTCTGATTGCAATGTCCTGATAACCGGAGAAAGCGGGGTCGGTAAAGGTCTCGTTGCAAAGCTCATTCATTATTCCGGGATGAGAAAAGACAAGCCTTTCCTAGCAATAAATTGCGCAATTTTTACAGAGGAGCTTTTGGCGAGCGAATTGTTCGGCCACGAGAGAGGGGCTTTTACAGGCGCAATATCATCAAAACAGGGACTACTCGAAATAGCAAACAACGGCACTCTATTTCTTGATGAGATCGCCGAGATGCCACCTAACCTGCAGGCCAAATTATTAAAAGTCATAGAAGACAAGGAATTTATCAGGGTAGGAGGCACGAGATCAATAAAAGTTGATGTCAGGTTCATAGCAGCCACGAACCAGAATATAAACACAATGATATCCAATGGCAAGTTCAGAGAGGACCTGTATTACAGGCTCAACGTAATGGATATATATATTGCTCCTTTACGGGAAAGAAAAGATGATATCCTTCCTTTATGCAAATTCTTTCTTGAGAAACATGCTAAAAAAGAGAACAAAAAGATCGAAGCGTTCAGTAAAGAATCGCTCGAAATAATAATGTCATATGGATTTCCGGGCAATGTCAGGGAACTCGAAAATATAATAGAACGCGCAGTAATTCTGGAAAAAACCAATCTTGTAACTCCCGAGTGTCTTCCCCAAAGCATAAAAATGTTCCACGTCGAAACCATCGACCCTAACAGGATCAAGACAATTGATGAACTCAATAAAGAGTATGCCGAAAAGATACTTGACTATGTTGATGACAACAGATCAAAGGCTGCTGAAGTCCTCGGTATCTCAAGGACCAGCCTCTGGCGAATATTGAAGAAGTAGCCTCTGCAAGACTTCCCTTTTTTAATACTAAAACATACCTTCGTTTTATTTTTTAGTTTCCCTTTTTTGTGGTTTGATTCCCCATCTTAGGTTAAGAGGGGGTTAGGGGGCGTTACTTTAAAGACTGCTTTTCTACCATTGTACATTCAGGGCTACTATCCTTACCACTTCCATAAGATGATTATGAAAATTCCTGTATTTTGGAGTAACTCCCCCGGCCCCTCTTAACCTAAGAGGGGAGTTAAGGCAATCGGTACCGTTCACCTCAGTTTCAATCTGAAACACTTTTATTGGTCCTGTCATCGTTGTTTTCCTTTAAATCCAATTAGTTACAGCTTGGCACAACACTTGATACTAACATGTTAAAAGTACAAGAGGAGGCTGTAAAAATGAAAGAAAAGCTCTTATTCGTAACAAAAGGAGGTGACAACCTGGAAGAGGGATTTTCTTACGCAATAGATCTCGCAAAGACACTCGATGCAGGGATCGTGATCCTGATGATATTTGAAAAGCAGATGAACAGCGACTTCGAAGATTCTATGGCAGCTGCTGCATTTGCAGAGGCCGGAGAGTTCAGAACAGCCCAGGAGATCCTGCATGAACAAGAGAAAGAAACAACCAGGATTGCGGAAAAGGCATTCAGGGAATTATCCGAAAAATACAAGGAGATCTCGAAAGATCTCACTTATCATATAGCCTTTTCCGATATTCATTCATCTATAAAAGATTTTCTAAAGAACATGTCCAGCGTTGATATGGTCCTTATAAGTCCCAGCCTGACAGTTAATAAAGGCGTTATAGACGTAAAAAAATTACTTAAAAATATTTCTAAACCTATCGTTACCATTTCAAGGCCTGAACAGGCCAGTGCGTAACGATACAAAAAAAGGAGAAACAGATGAAAACGTTAAGCAGATTGATGAAGAGTTTTGAAAATGCGATGGCTGCAACAGCCTTTGCAGAAGAAGGAGAATTCGAAACAGCAAGAGAGATCATGAACGAAGGCAATCGCCAGGGAGAAAGAATAAGCGGAAGAGTAGACAGTAAAAGAACAAAACCGACTCTTCGTGCCAGAGGAGGCAAATAATCATGGCAGCCACTTACACCAAAAAGAAACCGGTCGGCATGATGGTGCTGACCGGCATCATCTCAATTGCGCTATATGCAGCGCTGCTACTGAAACAGGACTATATTAATGCCACCTTTGCACACGGCGGTTTATACGCCTTTCTGCCTATTCTTACAGCATTTGTGTTTTCAATTTTTCACGGTTCTTTCACAAGCAATTTTTGGACAGTGATAGGGATAGAAGCATCGAAAAAGAAGAAGGAGGTAAAATAATATGCACGATATAGCAGCCCAGGCAACTAATTTTATCGACCTCAACATTATTACCATACTTTATCTTTTGTTCGTCGGATTTGTCGGCGGACTGGTAAGCGGTTTTATCGGTTCAGGCGGCGCCTTTGTAATGACCCCTGCCATGATGAGTCTTGGCGTCCCGGGTCTTGTAGCTGTTGCAAGCAACATGTGCCATAAATTTCCAAAGGCGCTTGTTGGAGCGCTTAAACGCGCAAAGTATGGCCAGGTAGACTGGAAAATCGGCCTGGTTATCGGTGTCTCTGCCGAAGCTGGGGTTTTGTACGGCGCACATATACAGGAAGGCATTAAAAAGAGTTTCGGCGAGGCCGGCTCAAATCTGTATGTCAGCGTTGCCTTTGTCGTTATTCTCGCCATTGTCGGCGGTTTTGTCCTGAGAGATGCAATTAAGACTTATAGATCAGGGACTACAAATGATGAAGAAAAGGTCACAAAGATTGCAAAGTGGGTGCAGTCTGTAAATATTCCCTATACAATGGTCTATTTTAAGAGCCTGAATGCAAGGGTATCTGTGCTTTTTACAATTCCAATAGGGTTTGCAACCGGAATGCTCGCTGCAACCATTGCAGTTGGAGGTTTTATTGGTGTCCCGGCAATGATATATGTGCTCGGAGCACCAAGCCTGATGGCTTCTGCATCAGAGCTTGTTATAGCCTTTGTTATGGGTATGGGCGGCTCTTTCAAATATGCACTTCACGGTCTTGTTGACATTCGCCTTGCCATGATTATTCTTTGCGGTTCTCTTTTCGGCATCCAGCTTGGAGCAATAGGAACAACATATGTCAAAGGGTATGTTATAAAACTCGTTATGGGAACAATTATGGTAATAGTACTGTTCAGCCGTGCCTTGATGGTCCCTGTGTATCTCTCTCAACTGAATCTGATCCAACCCCTTAATGAGATGACAGTAAAAGTACTTAAGAACACCAGTTTCGCTATTATGATGATAGCTCTCCTGGTTGGGGCCTTCATAGTGCTGACATCAATCTGGAAGGGACGCCGTACGGAACAACAACAGCTGGCTGCTGAAAAAGCAGTAGCTCATGGTAAAATATAAACATGGCAAAGTTCGGAAAGGGAGGACATAAGAAAATGCTTGTTGCAATCGACGGCTCAGAATCAGGTATTCATGCATTAAAGGAATCCTTTAAGCTGGCAGCAAATGAAAAAAGCTGGATAACAGTAGTTTCTGTTGTCCCCCCCTACGAAGGAGATCTGGATACAACGGCTATTGGAAATATCCAGCATGCCTTAAGACATCCTTGTGAAAAGGCCCTTGCTGATGCAATCGACCTTGCAAAAGCTGAAAGGGCCTCGATCAAGACAGTATGCGAAGAAGGCGTGCCGCATGAACGAATTATAGACCTTGCAGAAGCAGAAAACTGCGAACTGATAGTAATGGGCAGAAGTGGACTCAGCAAGATCAAAAGAGCATTGATCGGCAGTGTTTCTTCGAGGGTCATAGGATTCAGCCAGAGAGATGTCCTTATTATTCCGCTCGGCGCCGCTGTTGCCTGGACAAACATACTGCTTGCAGTTGACGGTTCGAAATACAGCAAAATTGCGGCTGAAAGGGCCATGGATTTTGCCATGGCATACGGCGGGAACTTAAAGATCATATCAGTTGTTGATGTACCGCCGGAATTTTACGGTGAAGCCCCTGATGCTGTTGAAGACCTGATCAAAAAAGCAAGAGGGTATGCAGACGAAACAGCCAAACAGGCAGGATCAAAGGGCATAAAGGCAGAGGCCTTTGTGAGGGAAGGAGAGACCTCAGAAGTCATCATCAACTTTGCAAAGGAACAGAAGGCAGACACTATAATAATCGGTTCTCATGGAAGAACAGGGCTCAAGAGACTTCTTATGGGCAGTGTTGCCGAGAAGGTAATCGGCCTCTCATCCTGTCCGGTACTTGTAGTAAAGGGATAGGAGCAGTTATTATTTTATGTGACAAAACAATTAAGTCTTCTTCGTAAATTTTCTGTTCCTCTTCTCTCTGGCGTTGCATTAGCCCCGATCCGGGCCAATTACAATCCTGAGAGCTGCCATAATTTTCTCCATGCCCCTTTTCCCTGCGCTACAAACTTTCACTTTCTGACAAATAACATATTTATGGTCTTCTTCTTTGAGATTATTTAAGCAGAGGCAACCCAAAACTTACTGACGGTCAGATCTGCTCTTGTCAAACTTCTATCCAATCATTTCATCTGCTCGAAGGAAATAAATAAGCTTTATATATTGATAGTTGTCTTAAGATTGTCTATTATTACAATATGGCCGATACCCGGAATAGCGGTTCGGAATGCCGATAATGATAATATAGTTGAACGGAGGATTTATGAAAGCAAAGGATTTGATGATACCGCTTCAGGAATACCTTAAGCCTGATACAACTCTCAGGGAAGCAGCAAATCTTCTCAGAACTGCAAAAAGAAACGAAGAGAGAATTGGCGTTAAAGGGCTTCCGGTACTTGATACGAATGGTGAAATGGTCGGGTTCATTTCAATGGGAGATATCCTTAATGCTGTTTTTCCTTCCTATATGTCTCTTATGAACCTCGGGGATTTCACGTGGGACGGAATGGTTGAAGATATGGCAAAAAAAGCAGGGAACAAGAAGGTCTCTGAGGTGATGACAACAAAAGTAATAAGCGTACCTGAAGAAGCTCCTTTAATGGAATGTGTTGATCATATGCTCAAAAATAATGTAAAAAGACTGCCAGTTATCAGTAAAGACAGCAAAGTCACCGGGATTCTCTATGAAAGAGATGTGTTCTTTGCGATTACAAAGTCTATGCTGAATGAAAATACCGGGGGGATTAAATGACACACGAGACTGCGACAGCTGCGCAGCCCTTTGTAATGGACACGGCATTCTGGACGGCAACAGTCATTTTTTTGATAGCTTATGCCGTGATCATATCAGAAAAAATACATAAGACGGTCATTGCAATATTTGGGGCCGGGCTGATGCTTGTTCTAAAGATACTCGAACAGCATGAAGCATTTCATCTCGAAGAATTCGGAATTGACTGGAATGTTATCTTTCTCCTTATTTCAATGATGGTGATAATCAATCTTATGAGACCAACCGGTGTGTTTGAATATATTGCTATCAAGAGCGCAAAATTAGGGAAAGGTGAACCCTTCAGGATCATGGCTATTTTTGCTATTGTTACTGCTGTCCTCAGCGCTTTGCTTGATAACGTTACAACCGTTTTGCTGATCACTCCTGTAACATTGCTTATTGCAGATGCCCTTGATGTTGACCCGATCCCCTATCTGATCTCCTGCGCCTTAGCGTCGAATATAGGCGGAACAGCTACTTTGATCGGTGACCCCCCGAATATTATGATCGCATCAAAGGCACAGTTGAATTTTATGGATTTTATATATCATCTCGCTCCAATAGTTATAGTAATGATGGTCGTATATATTTTTATAATTAAGCTTATCTGGGGCAAAAAGCTTAAGACAAGGGACGACTTAAAGCAGAGAATAATGTCAATGAATGAGAATGAGGCGATAAAAGACCCTCTTATGCTTAAGAAATCTCTTTTTGTACTTACACTGGTTCTAACCGGTTTTGTCTTCCACGGAATGCTCCATTTCCAGCCTGCAACAGTAGCTCTTTTTGGTGCCGGGCTGCTGCTTCTGCTTTCAAATACGCATGAGCCTCACCATGTGCTTGCAGAAGTTGAATGGCCGACGATATTCTTTTTCATGGGGCTTTTCATTATTGTTGGTGGTGTTGTAAAAGTCGGTCTGATCAAATGGATGTCATTGCAGATACTTGATCTGACGCAGGGGAACATGTTTGCGACCTCTATGGTTATCATGTGGTTTTCTGCCTTTGCCTCTGCAATCGTTGACAATATTCCCTATGTAGCTACAATGAACCCGTTGATCGTCGATATGGCAAGACAGCTTTGGCCTGATCTTTCCGGAACAAAACTCCTTCATCACGTTGACCTGATGCCTGTATGGTGGTCACTTGCCCTTGGAGCATGCCTAGGAGGGAACGGCTCTGCAATCGGGGCATCGGCAAATGTCATTGTGGTAGGTATGTCAGAGAAGGCCGGCAAAAAGATATCTTTTATGAAATTCATGGCATATGGAATGCCGATCATGATCCTTACGGTTGTTATATCAACTGTATATGTCTGGCTCAGATATTATGTGTTAAAAATATAATTAATTTGCACCCCCCTTCCCTCTCTTAAAGTTGAGGGGCGAAGGGATTATAATAAGTACTGAATATTGATAGTATATTACCCCGATTTTATCGGGTTAAATTTAGGTGGAGACTGTCAGAAAGGAAGAGATGTTTGAAGTAGAAGTAAAGTCGGGTATGCC